>JBKJRE010000171.1:0-3199 GCA_046594775.1 Rhizobiaceae bacterium
GTCGTCGACGAACCGGACGGGCCGGCCGAGCACCACATGCATGACATCCTGGCCCGCTGCGGCGTCGAGGCGGGTTTTGAGAAAGCCGATGAAGCTGCCAATGATCTCGGAAAACGCGATCGAGCGCGCCTTTACGCGTGTCTTCTCATGCATCAGCGATGAACCCAGAACGCTCTTGAGCGCGCGCAACAGGCGTCCTTCGACATTCTCTGTGTAGTCGGCGATGGCCCTGCGGCCGAAATAGGTTCCGTTGTCCTCGAAATTGAAGAATACGGCACTTGGCGCCACCGTATTTCCGGCTTCGAGCGCGATCAGTCGGGGCCGGCCGGCCGGCACGATTCCGACGGTCGAGTTCGAAGTGCCGAAGTCTATTCCGCCGCAAGCCGGGGCCATTGAATTTCCAGGGGTTCAGGGATCGGGCCAAAGCGGCGGAGGAGGCCGGATACACAAGCCATGCGGCGATGTCGATGAAAAACAGAACAGGCAATGTGCAGCGTCTATTCCTGCTCTCGACAATGCCCGCCGATTCTGCTAAGTGCCGCCGCAATTCGCGGTGGTGGTGCCGCACAGGCTTCAGGCCGTAGCCCAAGCCTTTTGTTTTTGGATGCGAAAGACAGGAACGCCCGTGCAGGTACTCGTCCGCGACAACAATGTCGAGCAAGCGCTTCGCGCCCTCAAGAAGAAGATGCAGCGCGAAGGTATTTTCCGCGAAATGAAGATGCGCGGACACTACGAAAAGCCCTCTGAAAAACGCGCCCGCGAAAAGGCCGAGGCCGTCCGCCGCGCACGCAAGCTAGCGCGCAAGCGGTTGCAGCTCGAGGGATTGCTCCCCATGACGCCCCGGCCGGCAATGGCTGGAGCAGGCGGTTCGGACGCGGTCCGTCCGTCCCGGTAACCATCGCCTATATTTCGTCTTTTTCCGGTTATACGACAGCGCAGGTGGGACGATGCGAATCGTCGCCACCTTTCGTTTTTCATCGCGCTCGGGGGAACGCGATGCAGACATCCAGAAATTCGGCAGCGCGAGGCACAGGAAAAAAATGAATGCAGCCATAAGCGACCTCAGGCTTGCGAAGCGGGGCGGCGCAATTGTGGCGGCGATCATTTCAGCCGGTCTTGGTCTTTCGGCGTGCCAGACCGGGCCGACAGGTGAACTCGCAACCATCGACACGGCGCAGGGGTCGGAGCAGAACATATCGTCGCTAACCTCGGTGATTTCGCGCAATCCGCAGGACCCCGAAGCCTACAATGTGCGTGGCTCCGCCTACGGCCGCGGCGGAAGGTATAGTGACGCTCTCAAGGATTTCGATACGGCGATCAAGTTGCGTCCGAACTTCTACCAGGCCTATGCCAATCGCGCTCTGATCTATCGGTTTACCGGCAACCAGCAACAGGCGCTGGCCGATTACAATCGCTCGATCCAGATCAATCCGAACTATGACACGGCCTATATCGGCCGAGGCAACCTCTATCGCAAAGCGGGCCAGACAAATCTGGCCTTCAACGACTTCCAGAAGGCCATCCAGCTCGACACCACCGATGCCCGCGCCTACCACAATCGCGGCCTGATCTATCAGAGCCAGGGTCAGCATGCTTTTGCGATCGAGGACTTCTCGACGTCGATCTCGCTGTCGCCCGACTCTCCCGAGCCCTATAACGGCCGCGGGCTGTCCTACCTTGCAACGAACGACGAGGAAAATGCCTTCGCCGACTTCAACATGGCGATCAAGCTGGACGACAAGATTGCAGAAAGCTGGGCCAATCAGGCTCTTATTTACGAGCGGAGAGGCGATCTGAAACGCGCCTCCAAGTCCTATGCGAGGGCGGCGCAGCTCGATCCAAACTACCAGCCAGCCAAGGACGGCCTGCAGCGCACCCGAGGCTGAGGCCAGGACTGCGAATGCGGATCCAGCGCATATGGCTGAGTGCCCGCGCCACCGATCCGCCGCAGTTCGAATGGAACAGTAGGTGCTTCTATCCGTTGTTCATATTCATTGAAAATTGAGGGACTATCCATGATCAAGAAATTAGTCGTCGTCGCAGCGGTTCTTACCGCCGCACTGGCATCTCCGGCAAGCGCAAGCCAGATCAAGCTCGGCGTTCTGAGCTGTGATATCGAAGGTGGGATGGGCTATGTCATTGCATCAAACAAGGGCCTGACCTGCACGTTCAAGCCGTCTCGTGGCGGTGGCCAGGAACATTACACCGGCATCGTTTCAAAACTTGGTGTCGATGTCGGCGTCACGCATCAGGGCACCCTCGTATGGGCGGTTCTGGCGATCAGCCGCAACTATGATGACGGTCAGCTCGCCGGCAATTATTTTGGCGTCAATGCCGAGGCAAGCGTCGTTACCGGTGGTGGCGCGAACTTGCTGGCAGGCGGCTTCCAGAACTCATTCACGCTTCAACCGCTCAGCGTGCAGGCGCAGACCGGCCTTAATCTGGCGGTCGCTGTGACGTCGATGGAACTCGTTTCCTCGCTCAAGTAGCGCCCTTTCAGGCGGCGATCGGCACGGTCGTCGCCTTCAATACTGATCGAAACAGGAGCCTATCATGTACAGAACGATTTTCGCAGCTGCGGTTGCCGTGACGGCCAGCGCCTTCCCTGCTCTGGCGCAGGAGCCGGGCGTCGAACTTGGCGTACTCGAATGCCAGATCGAAGGCGGCGTCGGGATGATTCTTGGATCGTCCAAGGACATGAGCTGCAGTTTCCAACCCGCCGACAAGACATTTGCTCCTGAGCCCTATTTTGGCGTGGTGAACAAGTTCGGCCTCGACATCGGCGTCACCGAGGCGACCTCGATGGCCTGGCTCGTGTTGGCCCCAAGCAGCAACATCTATGCGCCTGGCGCCTTGGCAGGCGACTATGTTGGGGCCAGCGCGGAAGCCTCCGCCGTTATCGGTGGCGGTGCAAATCTTCTGGTCGGCGGCACGGCAACGAACTTCACCTTGCAGCCGCTCAGCCTGCAGACGCAGACCGGCGTCAATCTGGCCGTCGGAGTTACGCAATTCCAGTTGCGCAGCGCCTCTAACTAGACCTGACGTTTCCTGGAACAAGAAGGGCCGGCGCCACAGCGCCGGCCCTTCTGCTTGTGGACCCAGCTGTTTTTCTTGCTGACAGGCAGTGCCGGCTTTATCGCATGGCGGCATGGAGCATGCGGAATCGAATCGGGTCAACTGGCGAGCCCTCCGGGCTAGC
>JBKJRE010000192.1:0-7159 GCA_046594775.1 Rhizobiaceae bacterium
CCATCGTCAGCTACACCGCCTCCGGCACCACCGGCCTGCGGGCGGCGCGCGAGCGGCCGGAAGTGCCGATCATCGCGCTTTCGCCGATCCTCGATACGGCGCGGCGGCTTTCGCTTGTCTGGGGAACGCATTGTGTCGTGACGCCCGATGCGAAGGATCTCGACGACATGGTCGACCGCGCCTGCCGCATCACCCATGAAGAGGGCTTCGGCAAACCCGGCGACAGGATCATCGTCACCGCTGGCGTACCGCTCAGGACGCCCGGCTCGACCAACATGCTGCGCATTGCCTATATCGGCTCCGAAGGCCAGGGCAGCCGCTGGGCCGCCTCGGAACCCAAACCGCGCTGATTTGGAGCGCTGGCCGGTGCTTTCAGTCCGGCTGGGAAGGCTCTACCTGACAGCTTGTGCTTCGGTCGGCGCCGGCTCGTCGTAGCACTGATCGGCGCCATATGCGTCGCCGGCAATGCGCGCTTCGACCAGTCGCGCAGCCTCAGGGAGATCGCGTGGCTTCCCAGCAAGCTTTTCGATAGCGACGACGACCAGGTCGGGCGCGATCCAGTCCGGCTTGTGGCCAAGATTCCTAACCCAAACGAGTTCGGCGCCGGGAATGTCGCGCGCCAGCCCGACCGAGTGGATCTCCTCATAGACGACCGTGTCGGCATCGCCCGAAATAACAATGGTCGGCGCTGCGATGTTCTTGTAGTTCGGCGCATTGGCAAGGGCGAAGCGGTTGAGACCCTCGACATCGATGGCGTTGGCGCGAAAGGTCTCGGGTCTGAGCACCAGCGGAATCTCCGCCCGCTCCGAATAACCGTCCGGCACCCTGTTGGGCGCAAAGACACAGGTAGTCGCCGCCCCCAGACGGCTCAACCCTGCCGGCATCGTAATGGTTTCTGAAAACAGCCAGCCAATGACGGGAACGGTGGTCAGCTTGTAGTACCAGGAAGTCGCGCCACCGGGCCATGGATGCGTGGCGGCTGAAAGAAATACGAGGCCCCGCGTCATTTCCGGATGGTCCAGGGCGAAGGCCGTCGCCACGGACCCGCCAAAGGAATGGCCGACAATGATCGCCTGCCCGATCCCGAGTTGCTTCATCAACTTGGCGAGCGTGGCCGCCTGCCCGAACTGGGTCTCGTTGCCGGTTCCGCGTTCCGACCAGCCATGGCCGGGACGGTCGACGAACAGCAGTTCCGCCCTCCCTTCAAGCAGTGGTCTCAATGGCGCCATCTGATCCATCAGATTGGCACTGGCGCCGTGAATGAAGACGATCGGTGGCAGATCCGCCGTTTTCGGCGCCGGCACGTGGACATAATGCAGCCTTGTCCCGCCGACGTCGATGAAACTGCCGACCGGCGGATTGCGGCGCTCGATCGACCACGATCCGGCCCTGCTGATGCCCGCCGCGACAAGCAACAACGCCAGGAACAGGGCGGTGGCGGAATAAACCAGATTCATATGCCGGATCGAATCTCGTGTGCTGGATCCATGGCGTTGCGCACCCGAGGCGCATGGCGGCTCATCAAATGCCTTCGCCGGAAAGTTCTTCGGAGAGGGTGGCAACCTCGCTCTGGGCGCTGCGCATCATCGGATAGATGTCCAGCACCTGCTGCCACGCCTGAAGTGCACGTTGCTTGTTGCCGGTGTTCTTCATGATCTGGCCCAGCCCGGAGAGCGCACCGAAATGTCGGGGCTCCAGCGCCAGCGTCTGGTTGATGTCAGCCATCGACATCGCGTAATTCTGCATCATGTAATGCACAGTTGCCCGGCGGTTCCATCCTTCAGCGAACTGCGGCGCCAATGTTACGACCTGATCCAGAAAATCGAGTGCCACGTCGAACTTGCGGGAATCCATTGCCTGCTGGGACCACAGCATCATGAGATCGATGGACGCGCTGTCGGATCGCGCCCAGCTTTCCCCGATGCGAGCGGCGATACGCTCGGCGGACTTTTCGTTGCGCTCGCGTTTCAACTCGGAAAACAGCGTGTCGAGCCTGTTCTCACGGCTGGAATCGTCGGGTTTCGAGATGGTCTTGGCTTCCACCGCAAAGGCAGGTGCCAGCGCCATGGTCGGGGAGAGGGCCAGGAAAATGACGCCGAATTTCCGCATGCTTGGAACCTAGTCCGGCCGCGGAGAACGTCAAACTGAATTTTTCGTGTGAAACCGACCGGCGAGCCAGCCGGTGCTTCAGCCCTGGCGCGCCTTGTAGCGCGGCGCAGTCTTGTTGATGATGTACATGCGGCCCTTGCGGCGCACGAGCTGATTGTCGCGGTGGCGCGCCTTCAGGGCCTTGAGTGAATTCTTGATCTTCATGGGACTTGCCTGTCGATGTGCCCTTCGTCGGGCCAAACTGAAAAACGCGCCCAGGAGCGCGTCGGAATTTGGTCAGGCTCATAAACGAGGTGCGACATGGCTGTCAACCTTTGTCGCGCCGCAACAGCCGCAAATGGCGGGCGGCGAGGCTCGCTGCTAACCTTTGGCAAGCCGCGTGAAGTGTCCCATCTTGCGACCCGGGCGCGATTCGGCCTTGCCGTAGAGGTTCAGCATCAGGCGAGGCTCGCCGAGCAAGGTGGTTGCCCGCAGAATGGCGTCGCCGATCAGGTTTTCCATGATGCAATCGGAGTGCCGCGACGTGTTGCCGAGGGGCAGGCCTGCGATGGCGCGGATATGCTGCTCGAATTGCGAAACAGTGCAGGCGGCTTCCGTCCAGTGACCGGAATTGTGAACGCGCGGGGCCATTTCGTTCGCCTTGAGCGAGCCGTCGGGCAAAACGAAGAACTCCACGCCTATGACGCCGATGTAGTCGAGAGCGTCAAGGATGGCGAATGCTTTGGTCCGGGCCGCCTGCGCGGTGGCCGTTGAAATGCCTGCCGGAACGGTCGAACTGTGGAGGATTCCATCGCGATGAACATTTTCCACCGGGTCGTACGCCACCACGGCGCCGTCTGTACCACGGGCCGCGATGACGGAGATTTCCCGTTCGAACGAGACAAGAGATTCAAGTATCAACGGCACACTGCCCATGGAGGCAAAGATGCCTGAGCGGCCATTGGCCGGCTCGTTCCTGAAGACGCGTTGCCCCTTGCCATCATAGCCCATGCGGCGGGTCTTGAGCACGCCACTTCCACCGAAGCTCTCGAGTGCGACGGCGAGGTCTTCGTCACTGTCCACAGAAAGAAAATCCGCTGTGGATATTCCCTTGTCAGTCAGGAACCGCTTTTCGGCCAGCCTGTCCTGGCTCACCTTGAGAGCCGAGGGTGGCGGATAGACGGCCACCCATGAGGCAAGATGCTCGGCCGCCGCAACAGGCACATTCTCGAATTCGTAGGTCACCACGGCGCTGTCCCGCGCCAGTTGCGCCAGCGCTGCCGGGTCGTCATAGCCTGCCACTATCTGCCGGTTGGCGAGCTGGGCAGCGGGGCAGTCGGCCTGCGGCTCCAGTATAATGGTTCGATAGCCCAGACGCGCCGCTGCCGCAGCCAGCATGCGTCCAAGCTGACCGCCGCCGATGATGCCAATTGCCGAGCCCGGAGCAAGAGCCGTCATGGATCGTCCGAGGGTTCGACGGCCACCTTCGCGGTCTGTGCGGCCCTGTACGCATCGAGACGGTCTGCAAGTTGCGGATCGCCCAATGCCAGCACCGCTGCGGCGAGCAAGGCAGCGTTGACGGCGCCGGCCTTGCCGATGGCCAGCGTACCCACGGGAATCCCGGCCGGCATCTGCACGATCGAGAGCAATGAATCCTTGCCCGACAGGGCTCTGGATTCGACAGGCACGCCGAAGACCGGCAGCGGGGTGAGCGCCGCGGTCATGCCGGGGAGATGGGCTGCTCCTCCGGCTCCGGCAATGATCACCTTGATGCCTTCGGCTTTGGCGCCCTTGGCGAATTCATAGAGCCGCTCGGGCGTGCGATGCGCCGAGACGATCCGCTTCTCGTAGGCGATGCCCAGCGCATCGAGCGAATCAGCGGCATGCCGCATTGTCGCCCAGTCCGATTGGCTACCCATGATTATCGCGACGTCAGTGCGGTGCTGGCTCAAAGGCGTGTTTCCTGCAGAAGGATCGCGGAACTATCGGAATTGCCAGGATGCTGCAAGGACGGGTCCTGCTGGCTGGCGAATCACGCGATGATGTCGGGAATGATCTTGTCTTCGAGATTCTTGATCCGGTCCTTGAAGGCCAGCTTCTTTTTCTTCATGCGCTGTATCTGCAAAGGGTCGCAGCCCATGGCGATCATCGCGTTTATGGCTGCGTCGAAGTCGGCATGGTCCTGCTTCAATTTGGCGTATTCCAGGCGAATTTCAGTCTGTTCCTGGTCCAAAATGTCCACCGTCTGCAGGTTCCGGGCGCCGGAGCGGTTGCGCCACTCCGAGTATGTCCGGAGGCAAGGACGACCGGCGCGCAGCCCTTAGCACATTTCGTTGCGCCGGGAAATCCTACCAACGCGCGTTCGACATCCGAGCTGTAAACTGGCACACTGTCATCGTGCCGTCACAGTGCGGACCAGCGGTGTAAATCGGCTGTGAGCGGTGCGCTCGAGGAACCCAAACAAGGGAGCACCCTTTCATGTCGCTTGCCAACCACCTTGAAGAGCTGCAGCGGAAACACGGCGATATCGAACGCGAGATCGATGAGGCTCTGCTTCATCCTTCCGTCGATGATCTACAGATCGTGCTTCTGAAGCGGCGCAAGCTGGCACTCAAGGACGAGATTGAGAAACTGAAGTCCGATCCAACGCATCATTAGGACAAGAAACCAGGACCCTGTTCGAAAAAGTCCAGTTCCGGCGACGCAGGCGCGGCGCCGGAACGCGTGATCGGTTTTGCATTGCGCGCAATTCCGGCAGCCCGCCTTCCAGCGCCTTTTCCATCGGCAGAAATGTCAGTCGAAATTGCAAGGCCAGCTTGGTGCTGGGTCAAGTCCGGCGGGGAGCTTGGTTTCCGTGGTGCCGCAGGACATGTTTATCTGCCACTGTGCCAGGCCGGTGGCGGCGGACAGGTCGAGTCCGTCAAGTCGCGTGAGGAAGAAAAACGCGTCGGTGAAATCTATTGGACCGCTGAATTTGGACTTGGAGAAGTCAGCCCGCGCCAGATTTGCCAGGATGAATTTGCTGCCGGTGATCTCGGCGTCTGTGAAGTCGGCGCGGCCGAGCTCCGCCTTGGTGAAGTCGACATTGGCGAGGTTTGCACCGCTGAAGTTGGAACGCTGCATTTCAGCGCTCGCAAATACCGCATCCGGTGCGTCGATGCCACTGAAGTCGGTCCGATAGGCTTCGATCCGGTCGAACTTTGCTCCCTTGGCTTTCGCGCCGGCGAGCGATGCGCGCACCAATGTCGCCTTTTCAAGATCGGCGGCGACCAAATTGGTGTTCCTGAGGTCTGTCGATGTGAAATTGACTTCGACAAGGGTAGCGGCGTTGAAATCCGCGCCCTTCAGGATGATCAGCTTCTTGTCGCATCCCGTCCAGTCGATTTCCGGTGATGCATCTGTCCGGCAATTCACCTCCGCCGATGCGGCGCCCGACGAAATCAGATGAACCACGCCGACAGCTGCCGCCAACATCAAACCACGCGACGCGAGCCGCAACTTTTTGACCGCGATAACCATCAATTCTCCCCTACTGACATTCCATACTCTGTTCGACACTACCAATTCGCGCCCGTGGCGTCATCTCACCATACGCCCTGCGACTGCTGAAAGACCGCTTCCCGCAACGCATCATTCCTCCCAGAACTGATCAAGCCAGATATTGAGTTTCAGGAAACCGGGAACGGATACCGCATAGATGCGATTCGTGCCTTGGGCGCGTGCGTCTACAAGGCCGGCGTCGAGCAGAATCTTCAGATGCTGGGACACGGCAGGGCGCGATACCGGCAGGCCGGAAGCAAGCTGGCTGACGGTTTTGGGCCCCCTGCGAAGCTCTTCCAGGAGGTGGCGACGGTTCGGATCGGCGATTGCCATGAAGGCGTCGGCAGAAGTCATTCTCCCTTGTGAGCCAATATGGCTGCAATCTCAATTGTCTTCTTGTTCGGCCGGCGTCCTGGGGTCGAGAAGCGCCGCCTGCGGCGTGACGCCTCGTTCGGAGGGCAGCGTCTTGAACGCCTCGCGGTTCTCGAACGGCACCGGGGCGCGACGCGAGATGCGAAGCAGGGTGTACCCGACCAGCAGGAAGTGGGGCAGAGCTGTCGCGAGAAATATGCTTTCAGGCCGTAAATAGCCCATCAGGGCGGCGCCCAGCATCGGGCCGACCATGGTGCCGAAGCCGTAGAGCAGGAGCAGGCCGCCGGAGACCTTGACGAAATCCTCGGCGCGCGCGTGGTCGTTGGCATGCGCCACAGCGAGCGAATAGAGCGTGTAGGCGAAAGCGCCATAGGCCGCCGTCATGGCGATAACCAAGGTTCCCGAGCGCGGCGCGACAAGAAAGATCAGCACGCCGACGATGGCACAGGTCAGCGAGGCCCCGACCAGCACGTAGCGTCGATCGGTCATGTCCGACACGCGGCCGACAGGCAGCTGCAGCGCTGCGCCGGCGATGACGACAAGGCTCATCATCAGGGCGATCTGTGGCGTGGAGATACCAATGCGGGCACCATATACCGCCCCCAGCGTGCCCCAGGCGCCATTGGCCACGCCGGTGAGCAGGCAGGCTACCGAGGCGACCGGGGAATTGGCGTACAGTCCCTTAATGTCCAGCGAAACGTCCTGCAGCGGCTGCGGACTGGCGGCTGTTGAAACTGCAGTGGGGATAAGTGACAGGCAGAAGAAGATGCCGGTGACCATGAACAGCGACTGGGTGCCGACATTGCCGGCCGCCACGATCAGCTGGCCGGCCATGATCGAGGCATAGGTTACCATCATGTAGAGGCCGAAGACCGCCCCGCGGTTCTGGTTGGTGGATTTCTCGTTGAGCCAGCTCTCGATGACCATGAAAGCGCCGGCCATGACGAAGCCGGTGAAGGCGCGCAGCACGATCCAGACATATTCGTCAATGATCAGGCCGGTCGTCAGGGCAACGATCGCGCCCGAGGCTGCAAAGGCGCCAAAGGCGCGGACATGGCCGGCGCGGCGGACAAGCCGCGGCGCGAAGAAGCAGCCGGCGACAAAGCCTGCCGCCCAGGCCGATCCCATCAGACCCAGCGATGCCGTTGAAAAGCCCTCG
>JBKJRE010000380.1:0-2900 GCA_046594775.1 Rhizobiaceae bacterium
CCACAGCAGGCGCGTGGCTGCTTTCAACGACTTGCCGGCATTCCGGACTGCCACCAATTGTTAGGATGCAGGAGATGGCACGCCTTGATTTGTCGGAGTTCGAAGTCGCCCGCTTAACCGCGACAGCTAAACTGTGACGTCCCGCTAGCTTGGCGACGGCTGCTGCGGGGTGAGCCGAGCTCAATATCAGTATGTGTGCTACGCTTCCTGCTCGTCAAGGCGCGCTAAGGAAACGTCTTCAGATGTGCAAGACTTTTTGCGGGATGCCAGGATAGTGTAATTTGGTTGACGGGGTGGCTGGTCGGCCGAGGCGGCACGATATCCGGCAAGGGAGATCCGTGAATGACGGCGAAAGCGACGCGATTTGTGCAGGACTGGATTGAGGAAAACCTGGCCGGATGGCCTTCCACCGAAAGGGCCGAGACTGCCGAAACGCTTGCCGGGCGTTGTTTTCGCGAAGCCAACGCCGCCGGAATAGCCGAGGAAGAAATCGAAGACGAGATTGGCGACCTGACATCCTTTATCAAGGAGGCGCTCGCCGCCAAGTCAGCGGACGAGATCGACGAGGAAGACATGGAATAGGCGAGACTTGAATTTCGCCAAATGCCTGTTGCCCTTCGACCCGTCGGTACACCCTTCGACAAGGTATCGGGTCGGCGCGGATCGATTGCTTGAATTCACTGCCTGCAGATGTCAGCGTTCATTCCAGCGCCAGCGTCAGGATGCAAGCATGACAGATTCCCCGCCCGTCTACCTCACCACCAGGGAACTCGCAGACCTTTTGCGCATCAAGGAGCGCAAGGTCTACGATCTCGCGGCGGCGGGCGAGGTTCCTTGCGTCCGGGTTGTCGGCAAGCTGCTGTTTCCGAGGAGCGACGTCGATGCATGGATTGCTGCTTCTCGCTCGGGACCGGACAAGGCCAGTCCGGTATTGCCCCTCGTGCTGGCAGGCAGCCATGATCCCCTGCTCGAATGGGCGCTTCGCGAATCCGGCAGCGGCATTGCCGCCTTCTTTGACGGCAGCCTCGATGGTCTGGTCCGTTTGGAACGCCGCGGTGCGATGGCCTGCGGCATGCATGTGCGCGAAGCAGGAGACGGCTGGAACGTCGAGACCGTGCGGGAGGCCATGGGTGACCAGCCGGTGGTCGTCCTCGAATTTGCCCGCCGCGAACGTGGACTGATCGTCGCCGCCGGCAATCCGCACGGCGTCGCTGGCGTTGCCGACCTGGCGACGCTGCGATGCGCGCGGCGACAGAACGGTGCCGGGAGCCAGAAGCTGTTTGAGAAGCTTGCGCGCGAAAAGGGCATCGATCCGGCAAAGCTTGCCGGACCCGTCGTCCCGGCGCGCACCGAGGGCGACGTTGCGCTGATCGTGCTCGGGGGTGAAGCGGATGCCGCCTTCGGACTGGCTGCGGTCGCCGCGCAGACGCGGCTTGGCTTCGTGCCCCTGCTGGAGGAGCGTTTCGATCTCGTGATCTGGCGGCAGGTCTACTTTGACGCGCCGTTCCAGACGTTCCTGCGCTTTGCAGCATCAGAGGCTTTCAAGAGCCGCGCCTCATCGATGCCGGGCTACGACATTCGCGGTTTTGGAACAGTCCACCACAATGGGCCCGGCATCTGATCGCGAGCGAGAGCCCTTTCAGCTCTGCGGTCGCGTCGAGTTCGGGAAGAACAACTGCTGACCGTCGATCTTGTAGGCGGCGATGGCTGCCTGGCCTTGCTTGCCGGTTATCCAGTCGACGAAGGCCTGACCCTCGGCGACTTTCACCGACGGGTGCTTTTGCGGGTTCACGAGGATCACGCCATACTGGTTGAAGAGCTTCTTGTCGCCCTCGATCGCGATTGTGTAGTCCGCCTTGTTGCCGAACGAAATCCAGGTGGCGCGGTCGGTGAGGATATAGGCGCCCATGCCGACGCCGGTGTTGAGGGTTGCGCCCATGCCGGAGCCGGTTTCGCGGTACCAGCCGCCGGAGGCGGCGTCGACATCGATGCCGGCTTCCTTCCAGAGCGCCAACTCCGCCTTGTGGGTGCCGGAATCGTCGCCGCGCGAGGCGAAGGGCGCCTTGCTCTCGGCGATCTTTTTAAGGGCGGCGACAACGTCGCTGGAGCCGGCGACGCCCGCCGGATCGGCCGGCGGGCCGACCACCACGAAATCATTGTACATGACGTCGAAGCGTTCGACGCCCCAGCCATCGGCAATGAACTTCTCCTCGGCCGGCCTGGCATGAACCAGAAGCACGTCGCCGTCGCCATTCTCGGCGTTCTTGATCGCCTGGCCGGTGCCTACTGCAACCACTCTCACTTCGATTCCGGTCTTCTCGGTGAATTCCGGCAGGATCACATCGAGCAGGCCCGAGTTCTGGGTCGAGGTGGTCGATTGAACGACGATGAATTTCTCCGCGGCCAATGCCGTCGGAACGACGAGGGCAAGCCCGAGCAACATTGCTGCTGCACGGATCAGGAGTGTTCGCTTGTTCATGGGTTCCTCACCTTTGATGGGTTTGCGATTGGTCAGAGAAGCAGCCGTCCGGCCAGAAATATCCGGGCGGCGCCGGAGGCTGGACTGTCGAAGAAGGCAGGGCAGGGCGTTTGCTCGACGATCCTGCCGCGGTGCATGAACAGGATCTCGCGACCGAGGCGCCGGGCCTGTCCGGCGTCATGGGTGATCATGACGATCTTTGTTCCGCCTTCGGCAGCGTGCCGGATCAGCGTCTCGATCATCTGTGTCGCCGCAGGATCGAGGCTGGACGTCGGCTCATCGAGGAACAGCAGATCGGGCGACGCCGCGATCGCCCGCACCAGCGCCAGGCGTTGCTGTTCGCCGGAAGACAGGGTTCGGGCAGATTGGCGCGCCTTGTCGGCCAGTTCCCCCATCCGCAGCAGTTCGTCGACCCTGCCGA
>JBKJRE010000061.1:0-3437 GCA_046594775.1 Rhizobiaceae bacterium
CTCGTCAGGACCTTCCGCTTCTGTGGTCGGAGCCGATCAAGGCGTTTTCCTGATTGCAACCACTGCGTGAGTACCCAGAGCCGTATGCTTCAATTGGCGATGCGCTTCAGCGCCGCACCACCGCGGAACTTGCAACTAACCGATCATCCAACCATCGCCAGCCGAAAACTATGGTTTTCGCAAACGGCGCCGAGAGACGATCGACCCAAATTGGCCCCAAAGCCGGCATTGTGCGTGTCTCACTGCGGAACTGGCCACGCCGTAATCCCCTAAGTCACGGAAATGACAATAGTATTCTAAGCCCGTATTGTGGTCAGGTGTTTGGTGAATTCCGCTGGTGGTGTGCGCAGTCTGGAGAGAACCAGTCTCTGGTTGGATTTCCCTGATAATGTGCCAAAAACAGGGAAATGACCCGAAAACACGCTGTTGCGGACGTCTGTCTCAGCGAATGCCGTCGTTATTCCAGTGGGTTAGCAAGCAAATTCCCTAATTTCCGAACAGGGAATTTTTTGCAGCCAGCAGGGAATTTCTGATTGGTATCAGGGATACTAGGGCTTCGAAGAGGGATTTCGCGCCGAGAGTCGAGTTCTGAAGGCTGTTGCGGCAGTCGAGCAGGACAAGCGCCGCCTTGTCGAATGTCGGAACACAATAGCGTTGAGGCCCGTCTCCGCGTTACGTGCAGGACGCATTCGCTGACACTGCGGGCGTTGGCGACGACTATCTGCAAGGATTCCGCGCCGGCCGGTCTGCTGTCGCGATCTGACGCGGGCTTGAACAGCTGTTGATTGGATCAAAGTGCCTGATGCCCTAGCTTCGATAGCAATGAAGGCAGCTGCCTCCGCGAATTTACACGCTAAAGATCGCAATCTGTCCGACACCGACCTATTGTCGGGGCTGCAGCGCGCTTCGCTCGACTACTTCATCAACGAAACCAATCCGGAAAACGGACTGGTCCGCGACCGCAACCGGGACAGCTCACCGGCAAGCATCGCCGCCATCGGCCTCGCCTTGACCGCGTGGCCGGTTGGCGTTGCACGGGGCATGATCACGCGCGCGGACGCTGTTGCGCGGACGTCGACCACGTTGCGCTTCCTGTGGAATGCGCCGCAAGGGCCGGAGCGTGATGCATCGGGCCACAAGGGCTTCTTCTATCATTTCCTCAACATGCAAACCGGCCGGCGCGCCTTGGCGGTCGGAACTCTCGACCATCGACACGGCGCTTCTGATGGCCGGCGTGCTCACCGCAGTCGCCTATTTCCGCGAGGACAATCCAGCCGAGGCCGAGATCCGCGATCTCGCCGACCGGCTCTATTCTCGCGTCGACTGGCGTTGGGCGCTGAATGGCGGCGCCGCCGTCTCGCATGGCTGGACACCGGAGCGCGGCTTTCTGCGCTATCGCTGGCAAGGCTATGATGAAGCCCTGATCCTCTACATCCTCGGCCTCGGATCGCCGACGCACGCCTTGCCGCCCGAGAGCTACGCGGCATGGCTCTCGACCTACAAATGGAAGACGATCTACGGCCACGAACTCGCCTATGCCGGGCCGCTCTTCATCCACCAGCTCTCGCATATCTGGATCGACTTCCGCGGCATCGCCGACCCTTGGATTTGCGACCGGAGTAGCGACTATTTCGAGAACAGCCGTCGAGCCACCTATGTCCAACGCGAATACGCGATGCGCAATCCTCGTGGCTTTGTCGGATATGGCGAGAACTGCTGGGGCATCACCGCCTGCGATGGTCCCGGTCCGCTCATCCGTATGATCGATGGCGTGACGCGGCGCTTCTACGGCTACCGTGCGCGCGGCGCGCCATGGGGCGCCGACGACGGCACGCTGTCGCCCTGGGCGACTGCCGCGTCGCTGCCCTTCGCGCCGGAGATCGTATTGCCGGCGCTTCGGCACTTCCATGCCATCCACCTCGAGGACGACAATCCCTACGGCTTCACTTCTGGGTTCAACCCGACGATCGAGGCTGCCGATGGACGTCCCTGCGGTTGGATGTGCGCCGAGCATGTCGGCATCAACCAAGGCCCTATGGCGCTGATGATCGAGAACTATCGCTCGGACTTCGTCTGGAAGCTTATGCGGACATGCCCCTACGTGGAGGCCGGATTGCGCCGCGCGGGGTTTGCGGGCGGCTGGCTCGACGGGTAAGGAGCCGACGGCAGGCGCGATCTCGGCCAGCGGCTGCTGCCGCAGGGGCTGTTCCGGCAGAACCACCAGGCGGCTGATGCGCCCCGCACGGTCGAGCAGCGACTGGACGACGCCGATGTCGGCGAGCACCGTGCCCGGCGCGACAGCAGGATCGACCAGCACCGGGTTGGGCAGGTTCGCCGCCAGAAGCGTGGCCGCCTCCGGCCCGGCGATCAGCGTGTCCGCCCGCACGAACCTGTCGAGATCGCTGCGCGCCAGAGCCGCGCTCGCGGCCGAGCCCTGCGGCATTGTCAGCGGATCTACCCCGACAAGCCGCAGCGCGGCGCCGCCGACGCGCAGCCGTCCCTCCACCACCGGGCTGACCAGCCAGCCGGCGCGGCGTAGCGCGACGAAACGGTCCTGCGCCATCGTATCCCCGTCGCGCGGCAGAAGCTGGTCGAACCGGCCTTCGGCCAGCGTCGCCGCAGCTGCATCGTAGCTAGCGCGCGCCTCGGCGTTGATTGCCTGTACCCCCGACCACAGCGCCGTCGCCATGGCGAGGCCAAGCACCAGCGTCAGGAGCTGCAGCCAGTTGCGTCGCCAGTGCGATGCGAGCGCCGCAGCGACCGCGCCGTTCACGCGAGGCGGCCCTGACTGAGGTGTTTCCGCCTGCCGAGCCGCGCGGCAAGACGTGGCGAGTGCGTGACCATCAGGAGCGCCGAGCCGGTCTCCGCCACCAGCGCGAGGAACTGGTCCATGACCTCGTCGGCGGTCGCCTCGTCGAGATTGCCAGTCGGCTCGTCTGCAAGAATCAGTTTGGGCCGCGCCGCGAGTGCACGGGCGATCGCCACGCGCTGCTGCTGGCCACCCGACAGCTGCTCCGGATACTTCCGCAGATGCTGCTCGAGGCCGAGCGCATCAGCCAGCCGCGACAGATTCTGCGGATCGGGCGTGGCGCTCAGCCGCGCCTGGAAGGCGATATTGGCACCGACGTCGAGGGAGGGGATAAGGTTGAATTGCTGGAACACGATGCCGACCGTGCTGCGCCGCAGCCGCGCCCGTCCGTTGTCGTCTAGCCTAGTGACCTCCTCACCGTCGAGCAAAACGCGGCCACCGTCGACCGCGTCCAGCCCCGCCACGAGATGCAGAAGCGTGCTTTTGCCCGAGCCCGATTCACCCGTCAGCGCCAGCGTCTCGCCGGCATCGACCGCCAGCGTCACTCCACGCAGCACAGGCACCGCGCCGCCTGGGCCGGGATAGGATTTGCGCAGGTCTTCGATCGAAAGCAGCATACGCTAAACAT
>JBKJRE010000530.1:0-2591 GCA_046594775.1 Rhizobiaceae bacterium
GAGCGGCGGGCGCGGTTTTCGCGCATCGAGGCAAGGCTGTCGCCGGAGCCGGTGGCGCGGCGCACCATGCGGGCCGCAGAGGCGATCGAGGCGCTGGCCAGGCGCGGCGACCAGGCCATCGGCTTCCGGCTGGAAAGGTTGCGCGCCAGGCTGACGCAGGCCGAAAGGCTGATGTCGACGCTGAAGCTGTCGGACGAGGCGATCCTCGAGCGCGGCTATGCGCTGGTGACGGACGCAGAGGGCGCGGTGCTGCGGCGCGCGGCCGAGGTGTCGCCCGGCAAGGAGCTGTCGCTGCGCTTTGCCGACGGGGTCGCCGGCGCCATCGCGACCGGCGACGGCGTCAGGCCGAAAGCCGCGCCGAAGCCGGCGGCCAGACCGAAGACGCCCGGCGGCCAGGGCTCGCTGTTTTGAGGTGCGCATGACAAACCCGCATCTCGCCACGCCGTCCGGCAAGCCGCGGGCGCGCAGTTTCGGCATCGCCTTCGACGGGGCGCCGGGGGAGAACAACGCCATCACCGACGTGCCGGGCGTATTGCTCGGCTACACGACGCTGATTGCAGGCGATGGCCCGCTTCAGGTCGGCAAGGGACCGGCGAGGACCGGCGTGACTGCGATCCTGCCCAGGCCGCGCGCCGACCTCGCCACGCCGGTGTTTGCCGGCATGTTCAGCCAGAACGGCAACGGCGAACTGACCGGATCGCATCTGATCGAGGAACTCGGCGCGTTCAATTTTCCGGTCACCATCACCAACACCCATAGCTGCGGCGTGACGCGCGACGGAACGCTGCGCTGGATGCAGAAGCAGCTGCCGGCCGCGCTCGACAGCGCCTGGGGGTTGCCGGTGGCGGGCGAGACCTATGACGGGTTTCTCAACGACATCAACGGCCACCATGTGACCTTCGACCATGTCCATGCCGCGCTCGACGCGGCGGCCGGCGGACCGGTGGAGGAAGGCAGCGTCGGCGGCGGCGCCGGGATGATCGCCTTCGGCTTCAAGGCCGGTTCGGGGACGGCCTCGCGGATGGTCGAGTGGAACGGCGGGCGCTACGCGGTCGGGGTCTTCGTGCAGGCGAATTTCGGCGACAGGCGCAACCTGACGGTGCGCGGCCGGCGCGCCGGGCCGGAGCTCGCCGAGCCGGCGATCCGCGAAGCTACGCCACGCGCCGAAAAGAGCTCGATCATCGCCATCGTCGCCACCGACGCGCCCTTCCTGCCGCACCAGATGAAGCGGCTCGCCAAGCGCGTGCCGCTCGGCATCGCGCTGACCGGCGGCTATGGCTACACCACGTCGGGCGACATCTTTCTCGCCTTCACCACGGCCAACAGCGAGGCGGCGACGGGCACACCGGGAAGACTGGCGCAGGCAGGCTACATTCCCGACATCGACATCGACAGCTTCTTCGACGCCGTGGTGCAGGGGACCGAGGAGGCGATCCTCAACAGCCTGACGGCGAACGAGGACATGACGGGGCGCGACGGCAATTTCGTGCCGGCCCTGCCGCATGAATGGCTCCGGCGCCGGTTTGCCGCAGGCGGCTGACCGCCAAGGCCTGGCGCTCGCATGTCACGCAGGATGGAACCTATCGGCCGCGAGGCGCTTATCTTGATAGCCCTTCCCTAGATGAGGCTTGAACCATGACGAAAAATGAACGCGCCGATTACATCTATAGCCGAGCCAATACGCTGGCGACGAGCGGCCGGTATCGCTATCCGGGCGCAATCGTCGCCTCGCTGGTCAGCGAAGGCTACCCGGAAGCCGCGTCGATGTTCGACACCAAGCTTATTCAGGCTGATCTGGAGATGCTGTGCTCCGGATCGTCCTCGTCCGACATTCTGGCGCTGCTGTGCGGGCGCGGGGTGAGACACGGCTGACAGATCCGGTTCTCCCCCCCCCGGGGCGATTTACCTTTGAAACCAGCCTGATGCCGCTCTATCGGCAGGCACCGTCCCTGGCCGCGACGAGCGCGCGCAGTTCGCTCCGGCTGCCCTCGATATTCTCGCTCTGGCGGTCGACCACCTTGGTGGCGACGCTCCTGGCGCCCGGCACATAGTCGAGTATGCCGGGTTTCGCGACCTTGGCACGCAGTATTGCGGTGCGTGAAATGTCGCCCGAAGCCGCCGCGACCTTGGCGTTGAGATCATTGCATTCGGTAGAGACGTATGCGGAGGCCCCGGCGGGCTGGCGGCCGAATGTCGAGGAACAGCCGGCAAGCAGGCCCAGGGCTAGAATCGATGCTGCGTGACCTGGTCGATACATGGACAATCCCGGTTGCAATGTTGCGCCGGCGACGGCCGGCACTGGCTACAAGGTAGCGCCCGGATCGCGAATTCCCAAACAAAAACCCCACCGCGAGGCCGCAGCCGTTGCGGGGCGGCCTGATCTTAACTGGAAATATCTGGTACGGTTGGGTGGGCTTGAACCACCGACCTCCGGATCCACAATCCGGCGCTCTAACCAACTGAGCTACAACCGCACGCGCTGCCTGTCGGCGTAGCGGTGCATACGGGCTATCGAAACTTAATTCAAGACGGTTTTGAGCGCAAAGCCGCGCCGGCATCGTCCGGGGGGCGATAGCGGCTCTGCGCGGCTG
>JBKJRE010000593.1:0-2639 GCA_046594775.1 Rhizobiaceae bacterium
CTCGGCCGCAGTGATCACCAGGCCAAAATCCGCGGATTCCGCGTCGAGCCCGGCGAGATCGAAGAAGCGCTCCTGCGCCACCCGTCTGTGCGTGCTGTCGCCGTTGTGGTTCGCGAAGATGCGCCGGGCCAGCGCCGGCTGGCGGCCTATGTCGTCGCGTCCGGCACGAGACCGGAAACCGCCGATCTGCGCCATTTCCTGCTGGGCGAGCTGCCGGATTATATGGTGCCGTCGGCTTTTGTCGTACTCGACGCACTGCCACTAACTCCCAACGGGAAGATTGACCGCAATGCGCTGCCTGCGCCGATTCGATCGCATTCGGGCCCAGTGGTCAGTGTGGAGCTTAGTCCAACCGAGCAGCAAATGGCCCAGCTTTGGCGCGACATCTTGCAAATCGATCACGTTGACTCACATGAGAGTTTTTTCGCCCTCGGCGGCCACTCGCTGCTTGCCATCCAGCTCATAGCCCGCATTCGTGAGGAGTTTCAGGTTGACCTAGCGGTGCGGGCGCTGTTTGAAAGTCCGAAGCTCGGCGATCTATGCCGAGCCGTGGATAGACAGCGCACGTCTTCCGTAGGGCCACCCATCGCCGCGCCGACGATTGTTCGGCGGACGCGCGACCGCCATCAGGTTCAAATTTCTTCCCAGGGTACCCTTGATCCAACACCAAAGGAGTAATTCGTGGACAATCCGTTGATCCAGGATGCATATATCGTTCCCGCCTCTTTTGCCCAGCAGCGGCTCTGGTTTCTTGACCAGCTTGAAACAGGCGCTTCAGCCTATATGCTCCATTCGGCATTGCGCATTAGCGGGATACTCAACACTGGGGCGCTGGAGCGGGCGCTGAATGAGATTATCTCGCGCCACGAGAGCTTACGCACGATCTTCGCCGCTACCGATGGGCTTCCCTATCAGGTGATTGCCCCCGAGTTGCGTCTGTCGCTGACGAGCATCGATCTGCGCGGTCTGCCGATTGAGCAGCGTGAGAGGGATGCTTTGGCCCAGGTGCATGCCGAAACCGAACGTGCCTTTGATCTAGCTCGCGGTCCCTTGATTCGCGCTTCGCTCTGGCGGCTTGACGCCGGGGATGCGATCTTTTTGTTGTCGCTGCACCACATCATCGCCGATGAGTGGTCGATCGATATTTTGCTTCATGAGCTGTCGGTCCTCTACGGGGCCTTCGTGGCTGGTAGGCCGTCGGCGCTGCCGGAACTGCCGATTCAGTACGCTGATTTCGCCGATTGGCAACGGGAGTGGCTGGAAGGCCCCGCAATGGAGGCTCAGCTGGCGTACTGGCAGCGGCGGCTGGCGGGGGCGCCGACTGTCCTGGAGCTGCCCTCCGATCATCGCCGCTCCCCGGAGCAGAGCGTTCGAGGCGGCCAGCGGTCGCGAGTCCTGACCGGAGAACTGTCGGCGGCGGTCGCCGAATTCAGCCAGCGCGAGGGCACCACGCTGTTTATGACCTTGCTGGGCGCGTTTCAAGCCTTGCTGAATCGCTACACCAACCAGGATGACCTGCTGGTCGGCTCGCCCGTCGCCAACCGGGCGCTGGCCGAGACTCACGATTTGATTGGGTTCTTTCTCAACACCCTGGTCTTTCGCGCCGATATGAGCGACCAGCCAAGCTTTCGGACCCTGGTACGACGCACCCGCGCCGAGGCGCTGGCAGCCTATGAGCACCAGGATCTGCCATTCGAACGCCTGGTCGAGATTCTTCAGCCGACCCGCGATCTCAGCCGACATCCGCTGTTCCAGATCATGTTCGTCTTTCAGCAGAATGACCCGAATGTCCTGGCACTGCCGGACCTGGATGTCCATCCGATCGCCCTGGGCAGCACAACTGCGCAGTTTGATCTCTCTCTGGCGATCGACCAGGGACCGGATGGCCTGCGGGCGCTGGTCGAATACAAGACCGACCTCTTCGATCCAACCACGATCGACCGCCTGCTTGAGCATTATGAACTGATCCTTTCGGCTGCTCTGGCCCAACCCGACCAGCCGATCTCGACCCTGCCCATCTTAGGGGTGGACGAGCGCGAGCAGATGTTACATGGCTGGAATGACACGGCGGTCAGCTATCCGACCGCTCGCCCGCTCCACGAATTTTTCGAGGAGCAGGTTCGACGCGCTCCGGATGCGCCAGCACTGATCAGCGAGGCCGAAACGCTGACCTACGCCGAGCTGAATAGGCGCGCCAATCAAATGGCGCGTTTCCTTCAGTCCCAGGGATGTGTGGCCGAAACCCGCGTAGGCATTTCCGCCGAACGCTCAAGCGAACTGGTCATCGGGTTGCTCGGCATTCTCAAAGCTGGCGGGACCTATGTACCGATCGATCCGGGGTATCCGCGCGATCGCCTGACCTATCTGCTGGAAGATAGCCGGACGCCATTTCTGCTCACCCAGGCGCATCTACTTGAGCGCTTGCCGTCTGTCGAAGCCCAGATCATCTGCCTTGATCGCGATTGGCCGATGCTGGCCGGGCTGCCAGATAGCAACCTCGACCTGCCAATCAACCCCGATCAACTTGCCTACATCATTTATACTTCCGGCTCGACCGGCAATCCCAAAGGTGCGATGAACAGCCATCGTGCGATCGATAATCGCTTGCGTTGGATGCAGGCGACCTATCGTCTCGACGC
>JBKJRE010000026.1:0-8106 GCA_046594775.1 Rhizobiaceae bacterium
CGGACGCTGGTAAAACGACGCTCACCGAAAAGCTGCTGCTGTTCGGCGGCGCCATCCAGCTCGCCGGCGAGGTCAAGGCGAAGAAGGACCGCATCCAGACGCGCTCGGACTGGATGAAGATAGAGCGCGAACGCGGCATCTCGGTCGTGACATCGGTGATGACCTTCGAGTACGGCGACAACGTTTTCAACCTGCTCGATACGCCGGGTCATGAAGACTTTGCCGACGACACCTACAGGACGCTGTCGGCAGTGGACTCGGCGGTCATGGTACTCGACGCCGCGAAGGGCATTGAGCCGCGGACCTTGAAACTGTTCGAGGTCTGCCGGCTGCGCGACATTCCGATCGTGACATTCGTCAACAAGATGGACCGGGAAGCGCGCAACCCTTTCGAGATCCTCGACGAGATCGAACAGAAGCTGGCCCTCGACACGGCGCCGGTTACCTGGCCCATCGGGCAGGGGAAGAGTTTTTCAGGCACCTATCATCTGGCGCAGAACGCGGTGCGGCGCGGCGACAACGAGAAGGAACGCACCAAGGTTAACGGTCCGGACTCCAACCGCGTTGCCGGTCTCCTGCCGGAGAACGAACGCGAGACCTTCATCGAGGAACTCGAACTGGCGCGCGAGGCGTGCCGCCCGTTCAATCGGGAGGCCTTTCTGGAAGGGCATATGACGCCGGTATATTTCGGTTCGGCCTTGCGAAACTTCGGCGTGCGCGACCTGATCGAAGCGCTTGGCTCGTTTGCCCCGCCGCCGCGCGACCAGCAGGCCGACGTCAGGACCGTTCACGCCACCGAACCGGCGATGAGCGCCTTCGTGTTCAAAATTCAGGCAAACATGGACCCCAACCACCGCGACAGAATCGCCTTCGTCCGGGTGTGCTCAGGCGAACTGAAGCGCGGCATGAAGGCCAAGCTGGTCCGCACCGGAAAACCCATGAGCCTTTCAGCCCCTCAATTCTTCTTCGCCCGCTCGCGCATCACCGCCGACGAAGCCTTCGCCGGCGACGTGGTCGGCATTCCCAACCACGGCACGCTGCGCATCGGCGACACGCTGACCGAGGGCGAGGAACTGCTGTTTCGCGGCGTACCCAATTTTGCGCCGGAAATTTTGCGGCGCGTCCGGCTCGGCGATGCGATGAAGGCCAAGAAGCTGAAGGAGGCGCTGCATCAGATGGCCGAGGAAGGCGTCGTGCAGTTGTTCTCGCCTGAAGACGGTTCGCCGGCTATCGTCGGCGTGGTTGGCGCCTTGCAACTCGACGTGCTGAAGGAGCGGCTTGCGGTGGAGTATACGCTGCCGGTCGACTTCGAGGTCGCGCGATTCTCGGTATGCCGCTGGATCGATGCGGACGATCCCGCAGATGTGCATCGCTTCATGGACGCGCACCATGGCGACATCGCCCGCGATCTGGATGGGGATCCGGTATTTCTTGCCCAGCATGAGTTTTCGCTCAATTACGAGGCCGAGCGTTGGAAGGCCATCCGTTTCGCGGCGGTCAAGGACTATCAGGTCCGCGAGAAAGCAGCTTGACGCTTCTCGTCGCCGCAATTTTTGACTTATCGGACCAGCATGTGCTGCGCCCACTAGCCGTGCTGCCGTGAACTACCTAAAGTCGGCAAGACAACAATCCGCACCGGGATGACAATGGCAAAGGGCGCAGCGTCCGACACATCGCACTTCGTGCCTGCGGCACCCCTGACGGTCAAGTTTGCGGTGCTCCTAATCCTGGCCTTCTTCGCTGTGTTTGCCGCCTTTATCGGGCTGTGGCTGATGCAGGCGCATGAGGCCACTCGCGCGCGTGGCGAAGAGCGGGTTGCGGCGGCGTCGCAGGTGGTCGCGACCAATGCTCTTTGGATCAGCGAGGTCGCACGACAGGCGCTGCGCCGCATCGATGACGCGATGGGCCCGACGCTCGGACGCGGGGGCGCGGTGGTAAAGGACATTCGTGAAGCGGTAGACAGCCTGCCGGGCCAAGTCAAAGCCTACGTGGTGGATGCCCATGGCGATACGATTTATTCAACAGATCCACAGATCAAGCCGATCAACATAACCGACAGGGAATATTTTTCGGCTTTGGCCAACGGTGAATCGTCCTATCTGTCGGGGCTGCTTATTAGCCGGCTCAACAGCAGCCAGATATTCGTCTTCAGCCGCCGCCTGGTTCAGCATGGCGAATTCGCGGGCGCCGCGATCATCTCCTTCGATGTCGCCATGCTTGCCAATGTGTGGGCTTCACTGGACCTGGGCGAGAACTCGACGATCAGCCTGGTCAGAAGCGACGGCATGCTGGTTGCACGCTATCCATATGCCAACGAGCCGCTCGACATGAGCCAGTATGTACTCTTTACCGACTATCTGAAGAAATCCCCGACCGGCACCTATCTTGGCGCGTCTCCCATGGACGGTGTCGAACGGCTGGTAAGCTACCGCAAGGTTGCAGGAACCCAATTCGTTGCGCTGGCCGCCCTGGACAACCGGACGGCCATGGCGCTGTTCTGGAGCAACGCCGCCGTGACGCTCTTTCTTGCCCTGCCGACCGCCCTGGCGCTGGCGGCGGCTTCGCTGTGGATCACCCATCTCCTCCAGCAGGAGGCCGCGCGGCGCGGCGAACTGGCCTCGGCATTGGAGAGCAACCAATTGCTGCTGCGCGAAATTCATCACCGGGTGAAAAACAATCTGCAGTCAATCCAGTCGCTGGTACGGCTTCAGGACATACCGGATGGGGCCAAGACGGACCTCAGGGGACGCATCGCCGCAATGGCTGCGGTGCATGAGCATATTTACAGCTTCGACCAGTTCGCCGATGTTGAAGCCAGCGAAATGTTGAAATCAGTCATCTCGGCAGTGGTCGACACACGCGCGCGGAAGGTGGAGGTAGCCTACGACCTCGAGCCCATGGTCATCGAACATGATCAGGCCACGCCCCTGGCGCTCGTTGCCAATGAAGTGGTCACCAACAGCCTGAAATATGCTTTCGCGGACGGTCGCAACGGCAAAATCCGGGTCGAAATGAGAAAGCTGGGCGACGATCGAGCCACGCTTGTCATTGCCGATGACGGCGCCGGTTTCGATCCGTCGACCTCCAGAGAGGGCATGGGAAGCAAGCTCATTCGAGGCGTGGTCGGGCAGCTCGACGGAACACATCGATACGCCATCGAGAACGGCACGGTCTTCACGCTAGACTTTGCGCTGCGCTCCAGGACCGGCGCATGAGGCCGACCCAAAAGCTGCTTTCCGCGGCGATGCGCAGGCAGCAACCATGCACATGAGCCTGTCCGCCTTCGACCTGATCGCCCTGCTTCTGGTGCTGACGGCCACCTTCGGCTGGTTCAACCACCGATATATACGTCTTCCCAATACCATCGGCATGCTGGTGATGGGTCTGGCGGCGTCACTGTTGCTGATCGCCCTCGAACTTTTGGTGCCCCAAGTCTCTCTCCACGGAGATCTCACGAGCCTCGTGGGAAAGATCGACTTCCAGAGCACTGTTCTGAACTGGATGCTGGCGTTTTTGCTTTTCGCAGGCGCCTTGCATGTGGATCTGGGCCTGTTGCGCATGCGCGCATCGGTAGTCGGCACGATGGCGACGCTGGGCGTCCTCATCTCGACGGCCGTCGTGGGCCTTGGTTTCTGGGTCGTCTCGAGACTTGTCGGCGCCGATATTTCACTGCCCTGGGCGATGGTTTTCGGCGCGCTTATCAGCCCGACCGATCCGGTGGCCGTGCTGTCGACGCTGAAGGCGGTCCGGGTGCCAAAGTCTCTTGAAGTGGACATGATCGGCGAGTCGCTTTTCAACGACGGAGTGGGCGTGGTGATCTTCACGGTGATCCTCGCCGTTGCTGTAGGATTTCAGGGCGGAAGTGTTGATGTGACGCATGTTGCCGAATTGTTCTTCGTTGAGGCCTTTGGCGGCGCCTTGCTCGGTCTGCTGGCAGGCTATGTCGCTTACCGGGCGATGCTTGCGATCGACGATTATCCGATCGAGGTTCTGATATCGCTGGCGCTCGTCACCGGCGTCTATTCCCTGGCGGCCAAATTGCATCTCAGCGGTCCGATCGCGGTCGTCGTTGGCGGTTTGCTGATCGGCAATCGCGGCGCCGCACTTGCGATGAGCGATGAGACACAGCGCTATCTCTTCGGATTCTGGATGCTGATCGATGAAATTCTCAATTCGGTGCTGTTTCTGCTGATTGGTCTTGAAGTCCTGGTTCTTCGATACGACCCGTCCTTCGTCTGGCTTGCGGCGGCCAGCATCCCGCTGGTTCTTCTCGCCCGCATGCTGGCCGTCGGGATGCCGGTTCTGGCTCTGGGATTCCGGCAAGATTTCGTGGGCGGGACAATTCCTGTTCTTGTTTGGGGAGGGCTGCGCGGCGGCATTTCGGTGGCGCTGGCGCTATCAATCCCCGAAGTCGCAGAGAAATCGACGCTGCTGGCCGCAACCTATACGGTCGTCGTGTTCTCAATCGTCGTCCAGGGCCTTAGCCTGAAACGGCTTGTGCAACGCGTTGTAAGTTGACGAGACCGATGGCGGATAACAGAGGCTTCCAGATCGTTCGCGAACTTTACGAGGATAATACCTCACGCGCCCACGCGTTCCGCTACGCCCTGCTTGCGTTCGATGTCGCCACCATCCTTTTTGTCATCGCCACATCGTTCCTGCCTCGCGGCAGCACAGTTGAAATCATCGACGCCGTAATCGGAATATTGATCCTGACGGATTTCATTGCGAGGCTGGCGCTGTCTCGGGCGCGTCTTCGATCCCTGATGCATATCGGGACCGCGGCGGACATCGTCGCGATCCTCTCGTTCCTGGCGCCCGTGGCCGGCGAGGGGCTGGGGTTCCTTCGCATCTTCCGTACGATGCGCCTGCTATATACCTATCAGGTCCTGGCGCGGCTAAAGACCGATTTCGCGATTGTCGACAAGCATGCCGAGGTGCTGATGGCCGTGATCAATCTGGGCGTCTTCATATTCGTCATGACAGGTCTCGTCTATGAAACCCAATACCGCATAAATCCCGACATCAGAAACTATGCGGATGCGCTCTATTTCACCGTCACCGCGCTGACTACGACGGGATTCGGTGACATCACGCTGCCGGGAACAACCGGGCGACTGATATCGGTCGCGATCATGATCGTCGGCGTTACGCTGTTCCTGCGCCTGGCGCAGGTTCTGTTGCGGCCGGCAAAGGTCAGCTTCGAATGCCCTGTGTACGGCCTCACCCGTCATGACCCGGACGCAGTGCATTGCAAGCATTGCGGCGAGACCATTCACATAAGGACCGAAGGCGCGACGTAGGGAAGGCGCCGTCCCGGCCGACCATTCCAAAGCACGCGATCCAGTTCTCAGCGTCCAAGCCTAACCGCGCGGCGTATCGGCAAACGCGTCCACTTCGCCGGCACGGGCTCGCCTGACAGCCTCGGCCGGGTCCATCCACCGCATGATCACCGGGCGCCTGAACGGCCAAGGCATTTCGAGACGCCGGTCTGACGCTGTCTTCGCAAAGATCTGGTTGAGCAGGTCGATAAACCGCCCCCGATCCCGATTAAGACGTTCCAGTGTTCGTCTCCGGATATAGGTTCGGGGAATTTTCCTCGCCTTCAGCGCCGCAACGGCTTGAGCGACCGATCTGGGGTCCGGTTCCACCGTCAGGCAATATTCATCATCCAGATAGACGTCACGGCCCCCACGACTTGGCGTCGTAACGATTGGCAGCCCTGCGAGCAGATACTCGGTGCTGGCAAACATCGCTCCTTCCACTTCGGAAAGACACAAACCCACCGCAGCACGGTTGAGTTGAACGTTGACCTCTTCGGGGCTCAGCCTGATCGGGCTTCCGGCATCGCCCAACCGATTAACAAAGATATGGCCGGGGGCGAGCCTGGCATGCTTTTCGATAAGCCGGGCCTCGCTCTCGCCGGTCGCAGGGCCGGTAGCATCGCGGTAATAGACGAAGGCACAACGCTCGACTTCCAGGCTTAGCTCATGGCGTTTCCACGCCCGCAATTGCGCATTGTAGATCGCGTCGAATTCTTCTGCGACGCCTTCAAGGGGACGAAAGACCGCTTCAGACACGCTCGATGTCTTGTTGTGAAACAGCGCTGCTTCGCCGTGACCGCGCATCAGCTCGACTTCCTTCTCCGTGTTGCACAGAAAAATTATTGAGTGGTTCGGGTTTAGCAAACGATGCACAACCGCATAGCCACGGAGCGCATTGGCGAAAGATCCTCCTTCGATCGACCAGGTCGGAGACAGCAGAAACCAGCCTTGGCGGAAGCGAAGACGTATCGGCAATTCACTGGCCAATCCAAGCGGCGCCTGCCCTGTTCCCGAATAGGAAATCAGCGGTTTCGCTGAAATGAGGCTGGCTTGCAGTGTCGTTGACACGCAGAAAGGCGGGGATCGCTTGAATCGAGTCTTTGCATGGCGCAATAGGGTATCGGCTAGTTCTTTTGCAGTCGGCGCCATGAATCCCAGACCCGAAAGGAGATCAACATTGACCTGGGAGGATCCAGCCGATCTACCAGACTTTGAAAAGTGCCCCGCCGTCGAGTTCATAGCCGCCCCTTCATTGCGAAGTTACCGGTTCGGTGTTCTTTGGCCAATAATAGCGGGTAGCTACTTAACCGAGACTGACTTGTGACGGACAACCTCTCATACCCTGCCGCGTTCTCGCAGAAGCCCTCGGTCTCCGTGGTCGTCGGCTGCTTCAACCAGATCGATTTTGTAGAGACCGCAATCCGGTCGGTCGCCCAGCAGAGCTATGCTCACTTCGAGTGCGTTGTCGTCGATGATGCATCGACCGATCTCTCGCAGGATAGAATTCGCGCCTGCGTGTCAATATTGGGAGACGAGCGCATCAGGTTTCTCGACCGTCCCCTGAATGGCGGCCAAATGACCAGCATGATGCAGGGCCTGGAGGCAACGCGATCGCCATTTGTGGCCTTCCTCGATGCGGACGATGTCTGGAACGCCGATTTTCTCGAACGTCATGTCGCCGCGCATCTCAGTCGGGAAGGGTTGGCCGCGGTGTCTACTTCGGATGAAGTCATCATCGACGAGGCCGGTACTGTTCTGGCGGGCGGCATCTCCATGTTTCGTCAAGGCGATCCGCGCCGAAAGCGGGGAAGCAGCCGATCCTGGCGCATCGCAGGGGGCGGCGATGAAACACTCGTTTTCGTCGACCGCCAGGTCACCGGCTGGTTATGGTCGACAACGTCGGGCATGATGTTCCGGCGTGACGCGATAGAGGCGATGCGGCCTGACGACACGGCCCAAATTCGACACTGCGCCGATGCCTATCTGGCACCCGCGGCGCATATGCTCGGTGGCACGGTTCGGCTTGAGCGGGTTCTTGGAAGCTACAGGCTTCACAAAACCAACGGGTGGGCCAATAGCCGTCTGCTCGGCGACAATTGCCGCACCGGCACCACGCCGGTAGCTACCGACGAACAGATTCGGGCGCTCATTGCCAACCAATGGTGCGCCGTAGCGCCCGATCTGGAGCAAATGATTCCAAGGCGTGTGATGGGACGAACCCTGGTGAACCATTTCGGGTGGTCCGCCGCATTTGAGCTTGTCGAATCCAACCCTGACGCGCAGCGGCTTCTGGCCGACTGGGCGCGCCCTTCTCGCAAGAACCTCCTCAAGCTGGCCAAGGCTCTGCCGCGGTCACTTAGACCACGCCTTCTAAGATAACGCATTGCAAGTGCCCGACAAAAAGGACCGACCATCGCCATGAATGTTTCTGGTGCGCTCAAACGCCTCGCAGCGGCGGCATCCAGCTTCTGGCCGGGTCCAAGACCACAGATACTTCCTGACCAAAGCGGATCGATCTTCAGAAAGTCGTTTGACGGTCCCTATCTTCTCGACACGCCTGGCGATCGCACCTTCGAGTTCTGTGTGGAGGGCTACGGTCCATTCATTGCCGACATGATCGCCGCCTATGATCGGAAATTCTTGTTTCTCGATATCGGCGCGAATCTAGCAGGCTGTTGAAAAAGTCGCTCGCGGCGAAGCATTTGGCGTGATTCATTGTCTCTGAAGGGATTCGGAGATCGATGTATGCGCGGCGATGACAATCGAAGTGGCGAACTTTTCA
>JBKJRE010000088.1:0-3927 GCA_046594775.1 Rhizobiaceae bacterium
CATGCTGTGCTAACGGCACACTCTGCATCATTGTTGTGAATTCGCGTTCGCTACTGGCAAACCTGAGCGACATCGCTGAGGAGGAAGAGAATAAGGAAGAGGCTGCCCCTGTAAGACAGGAAGGCGCCGATGAGGTGGAAGAAGCCACGAGCTTCCGAGCGGCCATTGAAATGGTTGCTTGATGTCGCTGTGGCAACCGCGCCGTCAAGGTTTCCACTGCGCTCAGACGATGCGCTGCGCCGTCTTGTGCGGCAGAGCTCCCTGGGAGTTGAGCGAACAGTTCGGTTGGGAACCTATCTCCTACCTGGCAGTTCATCCCACAGATCGTATGTCCCCCCGACAGCGATCAGGGCCAGCCCCGGCCCGAAAAGATTGAACCCGCTACTGCTCCCCCGCGGTGGCGGGTTCTTTCATTAGAGGAGAAAACCGTCATGGAGACTGAAACTGCCGTCTGGAAACGAGGCCGCGAGATTTTCGAACGCACGAAGTCACCCAACGAAGTCTGGGGCAACAGCGCTGCCCCCCAAACTCATAAGTTTCCGCCGCCCGGAGATTCAGAAGGTGTGACCTTCACGGTGATCGGCGCAGAAACGCGCTCTCATTTCATTGTGATGGCACGCGAAGAGCTGAAGACAGAGCGCCATTGAACGCCCGCCGGCTCTAGAATCACGTTTATCGATGATCATGGTCCGAAACAAGGCTGGACCGTTATTTCCGGTTAGAGAGAGTGGATTATTGAGTCGTATATTCCAGAGCGGAGATGCTATGCTAGAGGTGGAGTTAAGCAGACGCACGTATGTCCAGAGCGCGCTCCCTCCCGAATGATGACTTGCTACGCAAGTTTTCGGCCTTTGAAAGCCAATATTATGGCGAAGAAACCAATTGCCCATTTCGAGGCAGCAAGCACGCTAGCCGTCGTGGTCTCTTCCAATGAACCACTGCTGTTTTTGTCCCATGACCTGAAGGTCATTGCAGCAAGCACGTCTTTCTGCCGAACTTTCCAAATCGATCCGGCAACCGTACCAGGTAGAAGTCTGGGTGAGCTTGGAAGCGGTGAATGGGCGATGCCGAAGCTTTTCTCGCTGTTGAAGGAAACCGCGTCAGGAATTGCGCCGATCGAAGCCTACGAAATCGATCTCAACCGACCAGACCAGAAAAAGCGTCAGTTGGTTGTCAATGCGCAAACGCTCGATGACGGCGACAAGGATCACATTCGGCTCCTGATGGCGGTCACTGACGTCACGGATGCCCGGGCCGAAACCCGAAAGAAAGACGACCTCGTAAGAGAAAAAGCGATCCTGATACAAGAGGTCCAGCACAGGGTCGCTAACAGCCTCCAGATCATTGCCAGTGTCCTCATGCAGAGCGCACGCAGGGTTCAGTCCGAGGAAGCACGCGGGCAAATTCAGAACGCCCATCACCGCGTCATGTCGATTGCGGCGGTGCAGAAGCAACTCTCGACGTCCCCCGGCGGCAACGTAGAACTCCGTACTTACTTCACCCAGCTATGCGAAAGCCTTGGCGCATCAATGATTGCGGATGAGGATTGCCTATCGATATCTGTGACGGTCGACGACAGCATCGTGAAAGCCGACGTTTCCATCAGCCTGGGGCTCATCGTGACAGAACTTGTGATAAACGCCCTCAAGCACGCCTTCCCAAATCAGCGAAAGGGCCGGATCGTTATAGACTACAGTTCGACAGGCAAGGACTGGACCTTATCGGTCGCTGACGACGGTGTCGGTATTCCAAGCGGTCGTCACGCGCCGAAGGCCGGCCTGGGCACGGGCATCGTAGAGGCACTCACGAAGAATCTACAAGCCGAAATCGATTTATCGAATGTGAACGCGGGCACTGCAGTGACAATCAGTCATCGGGAAGCCGCTGGCCTGCGAGTAGACCTTCCAGAGGCTGCTTAGGAACTTTGTCCGCGGTGAAGCGCTATATCATTGTAGCCGACAACGACATTGATCAAGAGAGCGCAAGCAGCAGATGTTAAACGGTAAAGCGGTCGTCCTCGTGGTAGAAGACAGCATAATCATTCGAATGGGTGCCATCGATCTGGTTGTGAACGCTGGTTATGAGGCGCTTGAGGCGGCAGATGCGGATGAGGCAATCCGCATATTAGAGTCGCGGGACGACATCGATCTGGTATTTACCGACGTCCAGATGCCGGGAACAATGGATGGGATCAAACTGTCCCATTACATCCGAGACCGATGGCCGCCGGTGAAGTTGATCGTCGCTTCCGGCAATGAAATTATAGACGAGAGCAGTCTCCCGTATGGTAGTAGGTTCTTCTCCAAGCCCTACAATGACCATACGATCGCAGACGCCATGACTCGCTTGCTGTCGAACGAAACACCCTTCACGCGTAGCGTTTGAAGTGCTTATCGCAAATATCGTCGGCTGAGTCGTAGGAGACAAGCCCAGTACTGACCCGGGCCATCGGCCTCCGCCAGGACCATCGGTGCCATCATCGCGCCTTTAACAAATAAGTTCATTGTACTTCTCAGATTGGGTTAATCGGTCGGCGCACCAATCCCGCCGGATAGCGTTTTTGTTCCGTCGCTTTCTCTCTGCCGACAAACGCGCGATTTCTTGCCGGCCAGTGCCGGAACCTAATTGGTTGGGTCAGTGTTTGGAGGGGCACGTCAGTGAGTAAATCTAATGCGCACTCGCCGCCTCATCGCCGGCGTTGCATCCCTGGGAGCCCTCGCGGTCAGGGATAGCTGGTGCCGCTGCAAATGCATATACAACCGGAAACGTGAATCTTCGTGCCGGTCCGAGCACCAATTTTCCGCGTGTCACGACTTTGCCCATCGAGATCTCAGTAACCATACACGGCCGTCTTCGAGGCTGGTCGTGGTGCGATACCAGTTGGCGGGAAAACCGGAGTTGGACAACGGCGCGAGCAACGAAACCCCCCCGGCATGCAGAGCAGGGACGGCAAAGCCTGTCCTCCAAGATTGCTCAAGCAGGGCCGTTGCGTTCCATCTGAATAGAGGGCAAACCACCTGGCAGCGAATCTGATACCTGAGCTTGCTTGCCGACAGAATCTGAAAGACCAAGGACAGCAGGACGTGGGTGTATCTTTCAAAATGGCGACCGGTCGCCCCGCAGGTTGAGCGACGGGCGCTTGTTTATAGCGATACTGGCAGTGGTTTCGTCCGGGGCAGGTATGTGGACCCTAAAGGCGTTTCTTTTCATCATCAGGGAACCGTGCGGTCAGCAGATGACTGAACAGAATTGGAAGGGTAAATTGCTCGAGAACGATCGGAACGGTGTCGGAGACAAGTCTCGGCCGATCAGCGGTGGCCATGAAACTATTGCCGACCACTCCAGCGGCCTGACGCACGCCACGCAGCCGACCTTCGTTGCCTTGGTTGGCGTGACGGCGATCCTTTACATTGGGCGCGAGGTGTTCCTTCCCCTTGCGATCTCGCTGTTGCTGACATTCGCACTCGCCCCTATCGTGTCGTTCCTGCGCAGGCGTTCTCTTCCGAAGATCCCCGCAGTCATCCTGACGGTGATTATCGCCTTTTTGGCGATCGGGCTGTTCAGCTTTGTGGTCGCGACACAGGTCACGAACCTGGCGAAGAACATTCCAGTCTATCAATACAACATACTGGAAAAGGTTCGGTCGTTGCGGGACATCGGCGTCAGCGGCGGCATCATGGACCGGCTAAGCGGTGCGGTAGAACGTGTTGGCGTAGAGCTTGAGAAGAACACGCTTCCCAGCAGTACGTCAGAAGAGTTACCCGAGCGCGAGCCGCTTCCGGTCAAGGTGGTTGAAAGGCAAAGCCCTGTCGAAACTCTGAAGAATGTGATCGTTCCCCTGGCAAGCCCCTTCGCGAGGGGAGGACTGATCGTCGTGGTGGTCATCTTCATGCTGCTTCAACGCGAGGACCTGCGCGACCGCTTCAT
>JBKJRE010000068.1:0-5473 GCA_046594775.1 Rhizobiaceae bacterium
GATTTCGGTGATGCCGGAATCAGTGCAGTTCTACCAGGAGTTCCCGCTGTCGACCGGCGAGACCTTGCTGCGCGGCGCCATTTACAAGCATCGCGACGAAGCCCGCGAGCAGGCGGCTGCGCGTTATCTTTCATACCGCATCGACCGAGAAACCATGTCCGAGGACGTGCAACTCTGCGTCTGGTCAAACGAATCCATGCTGTCGGAAGCCTTCGAGGGCTTCTACCTGTCGGACCTCGAATATGGCGTGCGCACCCATCACGATCACCTGCGCGCCATGCTGCCGGTGTTGGGGCTCGAATCCGCGCCGGAGGAAAAGGACATGGCCAATCTGAACGACGCGCTGAAGAGCCGGAGCTGATCGCACGTCCTGACGGACAAACTCGGGTCACGGCCGGCGCAAAGGGAAGCGCCACAACTCGGCGCTGACAGACCATCCGCCTTGCCATCGCGAAAGAATCTCGACCTATTTTTTCTGGTGAAGGCGAAGCGGCTTGCTCGCTTCGCGCACGATCCGGCCCTTGGCCTCCAGATCGAGCTGCACCGCCTTGAGCCACCAGCCGGCCTTTTCGCCACCGGGAAACACATCCTGTGACAGCAGGGGCAGCAACTTCTGCTTGGCTTGCGCCACCGTCACGCCGGGAGTGCTGGATGGCAAAACCGCCAGCAGGGCGTCCTTCATGGCGCTGTATTTGACCTTGTCCACCCGGACGGTTCGTCCGGGCGATGCGGCATTCTCAATCTCAATCTTCTCTGACGTGTCAGCCATGGTTCCTCCGATTGGTGTAAACGCTGCCGGTCGAAACACCGGGACTAGCCGCCTGCCAGGACGCCTCCTTGCGCAGATCGTCCATGGTCCGCGAAATCCCTTCATTCAGGATGGCGACCATATCGTCGATCTGCTCGCGTGCAATCACCAGCGGCGGCGATATCACGCACATGCTGATCAGCGGGCGCATCATGACAGGGCGCGGATTGCCGAATTGCGGCAGGAAATCACCTGAGACTGGAACGCCAAACTCTTCATGGCCAAAAAATGATGCTACGGGACACGACTGCCTATACCTTGTTGCCCGCTCCAACCGCATCCCTGAAAGGCAATCCGGGCCGATGAACGACTTTGCCATGCTGGGCGGGCTGTTCGCGGTCGCCTTCATAGCGGCGACCATTCTGCCGGCTCAGTCGGAGGCGGCGCTCGTCGCGCTCCTGGCCGCCGGTACGCATGCACCAGTGCTGCTGGTTGCCGTTGCCAGCCTCGGCAATGTGCTGGGCGCGGTGGTCAACTGGGGGCTCGGGCGCGGCGTGGGAAAATTTCGTGGCCGGAAGTGGTTTCCGGTCGGTCCGGCCGCGCTCGATCGCGCAACAGGCTGGTATCATCGCTGGGGACGATGGAGCTTGCTTCTCAGTTGGGCGCCAATCGGCGGCGACGCCCTGACGGTAGCGGCCGGCGTTCTGCGCGAACCGTTGTGGAGCTTTCTTGTCCTGGTCGGACTGGCAAAGACGCTGCGCTACGTCGTGCTGGCCGCCGCTACCCTTGGCGTGCTGGGCGTCTGACGATGCTCTTTCGGCGGCCGCGCCGCCCGTGAGAACGCCGCCGCGGCACGCAACGCTCACCCCTGCCAGACGCCTTCCTTGCGCAGATCTTCCATGGTGCGCGAAATGCCTTCATGCAGGATGCCGACCATATCGTCGATCTGTTCGCGGGTGATCACCAGCGGCGGAGACATCACGCACATATTGATCAGCGGGCGCACCAGCAAACCGAGCTCGTGGCAATGCGCGTCGATGCGCTTGCCGACATCCTTGTCGAGCTTCAGCGGATCGTTGCTTTCCCGGTCGGCGACGCATTCGATGCATGCCATCAGGCCGGCGCCGCGCACCTCGCCGACGATCGGCATTTCCTCCAGCGTCTTCATGCGCTCCTGGAAATACGGCCCGACGTCGCGGGCATGCTCCAGCAGGCCGCCTTCGAGGATGTCGAGATTCTTCAGCGCCACGGCGCAGCCGATCGGATGGCTGGTATAGGTCAGGCCATGGCCGAACAGCGCGTCCGGGTGATTGGACCGCCGCAGTTCCTCCAGCAGGCGCTCCGAGATGATCACGCCGCCGAGCGGGAAATAGCCTGATGTGACGCCCTTGGCGAAGGTGATCATGTCCGGATCGATGCCGAAGACGTCCTCGGACGCGAAGACATGACCAAGCCGTCCGAAGCCGGTGACGACCTCGTCTGAAACATAAAGAATGTCATTGTCGGGGCAGATCTGCCGGATCCGCCCCAGATAGTTCGGCGGCGGCACGATCACGCCGCCCGAGGCCTGCACCGGTTCGCCGACAAAGGCGCCGATCTTGTCCGCGCCGATGCGCGAGACCGCGTCGCGGAATTCATCGACAAGCATGTCGCAAAACGCCTCGACGCTCATGCCGTGCGGACGGCGGAACGGATCCGGCGATGAAAGCTTGACCACCAGCGCTTCGGCGCTGTCCATCCAGTCGCGGTCGCGGGCGCGACCGTTGAGCGACGCCGACAGGTAGGTCGAGCCGTGATAGGCGCCACCGCGGCTGACGATCAGCTTCTTTTCCGGCCGGCCGCGCACATTGTTGTAGAACTGCATGAAGCGCAGCGCCGTCTCGATCGCCGAGGAACCGCCTGTGGTGAAGAACACGTGATTGAGATCGCCCGGCGTGTGGCCGGCGATGCGCATCGCGAGTTCCGCCGACGGCCCGTTCATCGTGTACCATGGCGTGTTGAAGGAAAGCTGCATTGCCTGTTCGTACATGACGCGTGCGAGTTCCTCGCAGCGGTGGCCGACGCTGATGCACCACATGCCGGCAGGTCCGTCGATCAGCTTCTTGCCGTCGCCGTCGATCAGATAGATGCCGTCGCCCGACGTCATCAGGCTGCGCGCCTCCGTTCCGATCGAACCGGCATAGGGCCAGGCCTGGACAAGGTGGCGTTTTGCCAGGTCGACCGACTCGGCGGCTGCCACGGCGTCCGCCTGCGTCGGTTGGAAGTCCCTCATCGCCGCCATCTTGCTACCTCGATCAGTTGGATTGAATTGCCGAACTCCGGAAGCAGCCAAGCGCCCGGAAAAAGGCGCCTATTCACTCCATATTGAATGTCCGTTCAATCAATATCGCAGAAATGACACTTGATTTCAATTGGAGCTTGGGCCCATGATGCGCGAAAGCTGGCGAATGACGGGGAACAGGCTACGCCAGCGTGGATCACGGGGCACTCTGATATGCGACGGAACGATCCGGGGATGTCCCTGACATGACGGAGGCCGTGGAAGGAGCCATGCCGCCGCCACGCGTCCCGCGCGTGCGCCGCAAGGCCCTTCTGCAATCGGAACAGGCCCGGGGTCTTGCTCTCATCAGCCCGACCTTCGCCTATGCGCTCGTGCTTCTGGTTGTGCCGATCCTCGTGGTCGTCGCACACAGCTTCTGGACCCAGAACTACCTGACCATCGACCGCACATTCACGCTGGAAAATTACCGCATCGCGCTGACCGAGCCCATCTACCGCGATCTGCTGATGCGTTCGCTGGTGATCTCGCTGCTGGTCAGTTTTTTCACCGTGATCCTCGCCTATCCGATCGCCTTCTATATTTCCTTCCATGGCGGCCGCCACAAGGGCTTGTGGCTTTTCCTGATCACCGTTCCGTTCTGGACCAGCTATCTGCTGCGCGTCATGTCCTGGAAGGTCATCCTCGGCTACAATGGTGTGCTCAACTCCGTCCTGATGGGTCTCGGCATCACCGACGAGCCGTCGACGGCGCTTCTCTACAACACCACGGCGGTGGTGATCACGCTGACCCATGCCTGGGCGGCCTTCGCGGTGCTGCCGATCTTCGTTTCCCTGGAAAAGATTGACAGGACCCTGATCGAGGCGGCGATCGACCTCGGCGACGGCCCGGTACGGCGCTTCCTGCGTGTTGTGCTGCCGCTGTCGTTGCCCGGCGTTATCGCCGCACTGCTGATCGTCATGATCCCGACCGTCGGCGATTACGTCACGCCCAAGCTTGTGGGCGGCAAGGACGGCGTGATGATCGCCAATGCCATTCAGGCGCAATTCGGCAAGGCGTCCAACTGGCCGCTGGGGGCCGCCCTTTCGGTGACCACGATGGCGATCGTCACGGCCATGGCCGGCGGCATCGTGCTTCTGCTGCGCTGGGCCATGAGGCTGCTGCGATGAACCGGCTGCTGTCGAAATGGCTGCCGGCCTATGCCTTCTGCTACATTGTCTTCCTCTATCTGCCGGTGATCTTCCTGCCGATCTTTTCGGTCAACACATCGGCGGTGCCACAGTTTCCACTGAGCGGCCTGACCACCAAATGGTACGAGGAACTGCCGAACACGCCGGCTCTGCTCGACGCGGCCTGGAACAGCCTGATCGTCGGTCTCGCCGCCGCCATCCTCAGCACCATTCTCGGCATCTGCGCGGCGCGCGCCATCACGCGCTATCGCTTCAGGGGCCGGACCGCCATTAACGGGCTGATCATGGCGCCACTGGTGCTGCCCGAGATCATCGTCGCCATCTCGCTGCTCATCGTACTGATACAGATGGGTTTCAGCCTGTCGCTGTTCACCGTCGTGCTCGGCCACATCCTGATCTGCATTCCCTATTCGATGACGGTGCTGACCTCCGGCTTCGAGGGCTTCGACCGCAGCCTCGAGGAGGCCTCGGCCGATCTCGGCGAAAGCGCTTTCGGGACCTTCCGGCGCGTGACGCTTCCGATGGTGGCGCCGGCCATCGTTTCGAGCCTGCTCGTCTCCTTCACCATCTCGCTCGACGAGTTCATCCTGGCCTTCTTCCTGGCCGGCACCGACGCGACGCTGCCGCTCTACATCTGGGGTCAGTTGCGCTTTGCGGCCAAGCTGCCGGGCGTCCTGGCGCTCGGGACATTGCTGCTCGTCGGCTCGTTCCTGCTTGTCACCATCGCCGAGATGATCCGCCGCCGCGCGGCCCGGCGCACCCAGAACCAAGGAGGCGCGATTGTCTGATCGCCCGATGATCGAAATCCGCAACGTGACGCGCAGCTACGGCTCGTTCAAGGCGCTCGACGATGCCACGCTGTCCATCCGCGAGAGCGAGTTCTTCTCGCTGCTCGGCCCCTCGGGCTGCGGCAAGACCACCCTGCTCAGGATGATTGCAGGCTTCGACAACCCAACCTCGGGCAGCATCTTCATCGACGGCCAGCCGATGTCCGGCATCGCCGCCAACCGCCGCCCCACCAACATGGTTTTCCAGAGCTACGCCATCTTCCCGCATCTCAATGTCGGCGAAAATGTCTCCTATGGCCTGAAGCGGCTGAAGCTCGGGGCCCGCGAGGAAAAGCGCCGCGTCGAGGAGGCGCTGGAGCAGGTATCGCTGACAGGTCTCGGCGCGCGCGGGGCGACCGAACTGTCAGCGATACCTGCTCCAGCGCCTCCTCGACGCGGCGCTTTTCCTCGCGGGCCCCGAGCTTCAGCC
>JBKJRE010000318.1:0-3899 GCA_046594775.1 Rhizobiaceae bacterium
GTCGCCGGCGGCATGGGGTGCGCCGGCCTCATTGAATTTCGCTGAAGCTGGCGGGACGCGCCATGAGAGCATGGCTCATTCCGCTGGCATGCATAATCCACGGTCAGGACAGGGAAGGCGGGCCGGTCCCCTCCGGCTCCCTGCTTGTTTGATATATCAGCAGGCTGTAAAAGCCCGCAGGCGGCGCGCGGCTCTGGCCGACGCGCCATCCGCAAGGGGACCGGACGGGATCAGCTATGCAGAGCGGGAAACAGCAGCCGGCGGCCATCAGGGCCTATCATGAGCTTGAGCGGCTGATCGTCACGCTCGAACTGGCGCCGGGCGGCATCGCCACCGAATCCATGCTCATCGACCGGCTCGGCCTCGGACGCACGCCGGTGCGCGAGGCCATCCAGCGTCTGGCCTGGGAAGGTCTGATCGAGATCAGGCCGCGCGCCGGCCTCGCCATAGCGCCGCTGCACGCCGGCGACTGGCTGCGCGTCATCGACGCCCGCAGCGGAGTCGAGATCGTACTGGCAAGATCGGCGGCGCGTTTCGTCACGGTCGAGAAGGCCAGGCAGTTCGAGGAGGCGGCATGGGCCATGCAGCAAGCCACCACGACGTCCGACGTGCTTGGCTTTCTGGAGGCCGACAAGGCGCTGGACGAGGCGCTGGCGCTCGCCGCCGACAATGATTTCGCAGCCCGTCTGGCCGCGCCCTTGCAGACCCACAGCCGGCGCTTCTGGTACCGTTTCCATCGCGAGACCGGGCTGACGGCGTCCGCCCATCACCACGTCGCGCTGATCGAGGCGATCGTACGCCACGACGAGGAGACCGCCGCCGAGCGCGCCGGCCAGCTGATGGCGATGCTGCGCGGCAACGCCGAAATGGCGGCGACGCGTTAAGTCCTTGTTTGATGCATGTCGTGGTCCCAAGACCGGGTCCACTTTCGGGCGATAGGCATTGGCCTCGATACCGGCATGAAAATGGCGGGCCGAGGCCCGCCATTTCGCAAGTTCCCTTCCGGCGAGCGCCGGAAGGCTGTTGGCGGAAGAATCAGCGGTAGGGGTAGCCGGCCTTCTTCATGACCGAGGCATAGTCCTTGAACGCCTGCACCACCTTGGCCGAGCGCGGGCTGGCCGAGGCGACCTCGTCCCAGAAGGCTTCGGAATCGTCGACGACCTTGCCCCACTCTTCCGGCGGAATCGACGTCAGCTCCATCTTCTCGCCCTGGACGCGAAGCTTGGCCTCGCCGCCCCAGTACCAGACGTCTCGATAATAGTGCGACTGGTCGATGGTCGAGCGATAGAGCTGCTGCAGATGCGGCGGCACCTTGTTCCAGCTTTCGGTGTTGGCGAAATAGCTGCCGAACCAGGCGCCGGTGACCGAGTTGGTCAGCGCATAGTTGCAGACATCGGCCCAGCCGACCTCGTAGGCCTCGGTGAAGCCGCACCAGGCGACGCCGTCGAGTTCGCCGGTCTGCATCGCGACTTCCACATCGTCCCACGGCACGGTGACCGGGATCAGGCCGTATTTCGACAGGAACTTGCCGGCCGTCGGTACGCCGAAGACGCGCAGGCCGTTCATGTCGGCAAGGCTGCGGATCGGCTTCTTGACGGTGAAGATGTGCAGCGGATCCCAGGCGCCCGAAGACAGCCATGTCACGTTCTCGACCTCGCCATAGGCCTCTGCCCAGATCTCGTTCAGGCCGTAATAGTTGAACAGCGACGGCACATCGAGGCTGTAGCGCGTGGCGAAGGGGAAGTAGCCGCCAAACACCGAGATATCGACCGGCGAAGCCATGGTGGCGTCGTCGGACTGCACCGCGTCGATGGTGCCGTTCTGCATGGCGCGGAACAGTTCCGCCGTCGGCACGAGCTGGTCGGCGTAATACAGCTCGATCTCCATCTCGCCATTGGCGGCGGCGTTGAAGGCGTCGATCTGCGGCTTGATCACATGCGCGCCGAGCGGCGCGCCGGAATAGCTCTGCAGCCGCCATTTGATCGGCGCCTGGGCGCGAACGATCGCGGGTGCCGCCAGCGTCGAACCGACAAGGGCTGCGCCGCCGAAGCCCGCATTGGTCATGAACTTGCGCCGGCTCTGAAGGATCTTCTCGGATGGTGACTGTGTCTCGTTGTCTTTCTTCATCTTCACTTACTCCTCTGGTGGATCGGTTGGCGGCCTTCTGGCGGGCCGTTGGGTGGACGGGTCAGCGACCCGTGGCGTACTGGGGTAACCACAGCGCGATCTGCGGAAAGATCATGACCAGCGCGATGGTCAGCGCCATCATGATGACAAACGGCCAGATGGACCGGTAGATGTCGATCAGCCCGATTTCCTTGGGCGCCAGCGCCCGCATGAGAAACAGGTTATAGCCGAAGGGCGGGGTGATATAGGCGATCTGACAGGTCATCGTGTAGAGCACGCCAAACCAGATCAGTTGATTGTCGATGCCCAGATCCAGCAGCTTGACCAGCGGGATATACAGCGGCGCGACGATGACCAGCATGGCTGTGTCATCGAGAAACATGCCCATGACGATGAAGGAGACCTGCATCATGATGATGATCTGCCAGGGCGACAGGTCCCAGCGGGTGATGAACAGCGATTCGATGGCGCGCACCGCGCCGATCCCGTCAAACACCGCGCCAAAGGCGAGGGCCGCAAGGATCAGCCACAGGAACATGCAGGAAATCGCCAGCGTCTTGCGGGCGGTTTCATGCACCATCTGGAACGACAGGCGGCGTTTCCAGGCGGCGGCAAGGGTGGCCGAAGTCGCCCCCACGGCGCTGCTTTCGACAAGGCTGGTGTAGCCCATGACGAACAGGCCGGTCATGGCGAAAAAGATCAGGAACGGGATGATCCCGGCACGCAGCAGCGCCAGCTTTTCGGCCAAAGGCATCGCCAGATCTTCGTCCGACACCACTGGCGCAAGGGCCGGATTGATCCGGCACCGCACCATCACATAGACCACGAACATCGCCGCCATCAGCAGGCCCGGAATCACCCCCGCCAGCCACAGCTGGCTGACGGGCTGACGGGCGATCATCCCGTAGAGGACCATGACGACCGAAGGCGGCACGAGGATGCCGAGCGACGATCCGCCCTGCACGACGCCGGAAATCAGCACCTTGTCGTAGCCGCGTTTCAGCATCTCGGGCAGCGCGATGGTGGCGCCGATGGCCATGCCGGCCACCGACAGGCCGTTCATCGCCGAAATGATCACCATCAGCACGATTGTCCCGATTGCCAGCCCGCCGCGCACCCGGCCGAACCAGATATGCAGCATCCGGTAAAGGTCATCCGCGATCCCGGATTCCGACAGGACGTAACCCATGTAGATGAACAGGGGCAGGGTCAGCATCGGGAACCAGTTGAACAGCTTGAACGCCTGGCTGAACGGGATCTCGACCCCGCCCGTGCCATACAACAGCAACACCGCGCCCGCCGCGACGAAACCGATGGCGGCGAAGACGCGCTGCCCGGTCATGAGCAGCACCATCATCGACGTGAACATCAGTATGGCGATGAGTTCATAGCTCATGAAAGATCGGCTCCGCGCAGGGTGGCGATGTGCTTGAACACTAGTGAGAAACCCTGCAGGAGCATCAGCACGATGCAGGCGACCATCAGCGCCTTGATCGGTATCATCGACGGATTCCACATCGAGAAGCGCCGTTCGCCGGTCTCGATGGCGTATCTGAGGCTGGAGATCGAGCCGATCAGCATGACCGCCAGATAGAAGATCATGCAGCCGATGGTAACCAGATCCATCTTGGCTTTGCCGCGCACCGACAGGCGCTCGTAGAACAGGTCCATGCGGACATGGGAATCGTCCTTGATGGTCATGGCGCCGCCCATGAAATAGTAGGCGGCCAGCGTGAACTGAGCGAATTCGATGCACCAGTGCAGCGGGATAT
>JBKJRE010000502.1:0-3646 GCA_046594775.1 Rhizobiaceae bacterium
TTCGGCGCAGCGATCACGCGCCGGCCAATGAACCCGGCGCAGTCTTCGTGGAATGCCCCATGATTGCGAAACGAGGTGAGGAAGAGCTTGAGCGACTTCGATTCGACAAGCAGCGCGTCGGGGGCATAGTCGATGACGATGTGGGCGAAATCCGGCTGGCCGGTCACCGGACAGAGCGACGTGAATTCCGGACAGGTGAAACGCACGATCGCCGGCGCGCCGTCGCCGCGCGAAAACGGCACGGTCTCCAGTATCGCGACATCGGGGGTGGCCGGGGTTTCAGCTCGGGCGCCGAGCTGGGTCAGGCTGTCGGTTGTGGTCATGGCATGCTCCTTTGCGGGCGCTTATAGGTGTCCTTCGGTGCAACAAAAAGCATGCTGAGCAAAGATCCACTTCTGCAGCCTTATCAGCTCAAGCATTTGACGCTGAAGAACCGTGTCATGTCGACCAGCCACGAGCCGGCCTATTCGGAAGACGGTATGCCGAAGGCACGCTATCGCCTCTACCACGCAGAAAAGGCCAGGGGCGGTCTTGCGCTGACCATGACGGCCGGCTCGGCCATTGTGGGACGCGATAGCCCGGCGGCTTTCGGCAACCTTCATGCCTATCGTGACGAGATTGTCCCGTGGATGCGGGAGCTTGCCCAATCCTGCCACGAACATGGCTGCGCGGTGATGATCCAGCTGACGCATCTCGGGCGCCGGACCGGCTGGAACAAGGCCGACTGGCTGCCGGTGCTCAGCGCCTCGCCGGTTCGCGAACCGGCGCATCGTTCATTTCCCAAGACCGCCGAGGACTGGGATATCGAGCGAATTGTTGCTGATTACGCCAGCGCCGCCCAGCGAATGCAGGAAGCCGGGCTCGACGGCATCGAATTCGAGGCCTACGGCCATCTGATGGACGGGTTCTGGTCGCCGGCGACGAATTTCCGCGACGACGACTACGGTGGATCCCTCGACAACCGAATGCGCTTCACCTGGCGGGTAATCGATGCCGTGCGAAAGGCTGTCGGCGAGGACTTCATTGTCGGGATCCGCATGGTGGCCGACGAGGATTTCGAAAAGGGCCTCTCGAAAGAGGAGGGTGTCGAGATCGCGCGCCGCCTCGCAGCGTCGGGAAAATTCGACTTCCTCAACATCATTCGCGGATCGATCGAGACCGATGCCGCGCTGACGAATGTGATTCCGATCGCCGGGATGCGCTCGGCGCCGCATCTGGATTTCGCCGGGGAGATCAGGGCGGCGACCAAGTTTCCGGTATTTCACGCCGCGCGCATTGCCGACGTCGCGACAGCGAGACACGCAATCGTCACGGGCAAGCTCGACATGGTCGGCATGACCCGGGCGCATCTCGCCGACCCTCATATCGTGAAGAAGATCATGGAAGGCCGCGAGAGCGAAATCCGTCCCTGCGTCGGCGCCACCTATTGCCTCGACCGCATCTATGAGGGGGGAGAAGCCCTGTGTATCCACAATGCGGCGACGGGACGCGAGGCGGCCATTCCGCATGTCGTCAGGAAGGCAGACGGACCCAGCAAAAAAGTCGTCGTCGTCGGCGCCGGGGCAGGGGGGCTTGAAGCGGCGCGTGTTGCAGCAGAGCGCGGGCATCGCGTGACGTTGCTCGAGGCATCGGGCGAGGCGGGCGGGCAGGTTCGCCTGGCTGCCCGCAACCCGCGCCGCCGCGACCTGATCGGCATCGTCGACTGGCGCCTTTCGGAACTGGCAAGGCTGGGCGTGGAGATACGCTATGAGATTTGGGCGGAGAGCGAAGATGTGCTGGCGCTCGAGCCGGACGTGGTGATCATAGCCACGGGAGGACTACCGCAGAATCCACCGCTTGAAACGGGCGGAGAGCTGGTCACGTCCAGCTGGGATATTGTCGCCGGCGTGGTGAAACCGGCCGACAACGTGTTGCTCTACGACGACAGTGGCGGACACCAGGGGATGACAGCGGCCGAAATGATCGCCAATGCCGGCGCCAGGCTGGAACTCGTTTCGCCGGAGCGCTTTTTTGCGCCGGAGATGGGCGGCATGAACCATGTTCCCTATATGCGCGCCTATCACGAAAATGCCGTTCGCATCACAATCAACACGAGGCTGCGCGCCGTGAGACGCAAGGGTAACCAGCTCGTCGGCACGCTATCGTCAGACTTTGCGGCGGACTGGAAGGAGGAGCGCATCGTCGACCAGATCGTGGTCGAGCACGGCACCCAGCCTCTGGATGAGCTTTATCTCTCACTGAAGCCGATGTCGCGAAACGGCGGCGCCATCGATTATGACAGGCTGGTAGCGAGCGGCGACATATTTCCCGTGACCCATCCCATGGGCAGTTTCGACCTCCTGCGGATCGGTGACGCAGTCGCGTCTCGAAACATCCACGCCGCTATTTATGACGGCATCAGGTTTGGCCTCAGAATCTGATTCCTTGTCAGACGTGCACCCGGCCATGGCTCAACTCGCTCGATCCGTCCGCTGACGCGAACGTAGCATAGGCGATCCAGCCATAAAACGTGGCGACCAGAAGCAGAACGAACCAGCCTGGCATCGGGCCCAGGGCCGCATTTCCGACGATTTCATGAAGCGATGCAGCCATGTCTCGCCGCGTGTCCAAATCCTGGAGTTTTGGCGAGGAGATTTTCAGCACCCAGGCCATGAGCAGGATCAGGAACATCCAGGCGTAGTTTCGGCGCAACCGTCGCGACATCGCCGTGCGCAGCGACATCAAGAACTCCGGCTCTCGGAGATCCTTGCCCAGAGCTCTGGCCCATCCCTTGTCGGGATCGCTTTCGGGCGCAAACATCTGGGCAAAATAGTTGCGTTCGATGAGGCGAACGCGCCCCCGGTACACATCGAAGAACCGATAGCGCCTCGCCTCGATCAACAGCAGGAGAAGAATGAGAATCATGGCGAAGACAAGAACGCCATGTGAGGACGACGGCGTTGACAGCGATAGGGAGAGCATCGCTGCGACCCCTGTTATGGCCCAGTTGCTGGTCCGATCGATACGGTCGCGCCATCCCGCCATGCGGGCGATCTCCGCCCTGTGGAAATGCGCCAGGGCGGTGATGAATTCGGAGGCCGTGGACGGAAGCGGCGGCGTGGCGAAACCTTCCGTGATGCTGGTATTCGGCTGCTGTTGGTCCGGTTCCATCGCATTCCTCCAAAGCAATTGGCGATTGCCATGGTAGTGGAAATAGGAACCGGAAGGTGAAAATCTCGACGCCTTGGCGTCAATTGCGCTTCCAGAACCAGCTGACCCACTTTCGCGATCGGACCTATATTGTGGCCTTCAACGAGCGGCAAAAATAGCGCACCGATCTGCTCCCGCCGTGGATTGACGCATGGCCGACTTCGGCAAACCCAAGCGCAGCGTGAAATGCGTCCGATGCGGTATTGGGCGGCTCCGAATTGACTTCACACGTGACGATGGTGTGTCCGGCTTGCGTGGCCTTTTCGAAGAGGTCTTCGTAGAGCCGCCGCGCGTGGCCGCGTCCGCGCGCCGAGGCTGCAACCGCCACGCGGTCGACATACACGAAGCGGGCGTAGCGTTCACGGAACCAGATGAAATTGGGGCTGTGATAGCGCGCGGACTGGTCGAACGCGAGGAGAAACGCCTCAAGGTTGCCGACGCACCTTGCGTGGAAGGC
>JBKJRE010000133.1:0-4234 GCA_046594775.1 Rhizobiaceae bacterium
CATGGGGCATTCCACGAAGACTGCACCGTGTTCATTGGCAGGCGCGTGATCGCTGCGACGAAACCCCTCTGGCTGCGCATTGCCGGATACTGGTATCCGCGCGGCGGCATTCCGATCGACGTGTTCTGGCAGACCGGCGCGCCACCCGAAGGCGCCTGGCTTCCGGAGACAGGGGTCCCATCCTATCGCGGGCGCGGGTAGATCATCGCGGTCTGGTCGCTCTATTCGCATTGGAAGCGGCTCAACGCCCAGTCCTTGTCCATCGAGACGATGTCGAAGATCTTCCAGGCGCCATCGACATTCCTAAGTCGCCACTGCACATTCTGCGCATCGCCCGCAGCCATGAAGGTCGCCAGCACAGTGGCCTCGTCGCCGGCTGCGACTTCCCCGAGGGTCAGGGTTTTGGCCACGACGGCCGGGTCGAAGCGGGAATCGTTGAACGGCAGGGCCGGGTCGAGGCAGCCCTCCTCCCCGGCCTGACGAATTGCATCATTTTGATCGAGAATTTTTCGCGCGGGATCGATGAACCGGTAGCGCTCCGCAGCCTCCAGTTCCAGTCCCGGTTGAAGGTAAAACGGTCTGACGGCTTCGCTCGGCTCGCCGGAAAAGGCTGGAAAGCTCCCGGCAAGCGAAGCGAGACAAGCAAGGGCAGTTGAGAAATACGCTTGCATGGTTCACCTCTTCCCTTTCTGTCGTCCTCAGCGTTCCAGCGAAGCTCTTTTCCTGGTTCAGTTCAACGGCAGACGGCGGTAACGGCCTGAATTTTTCGGATCCTGAAAGTGCCCCATTGGCCCATTTTCCGTGAAATGGGCTGCCCATCGCTTCATGGCAGCAGGATCGAGTTCGACACCCAGACCGTCGCCCTCCGGGACGCGCACGGTGTCGTTTGCCTGCCGGAAGGGACCGTCCCGGATCACGTCGCCGATCTGCCAGCGAAACAGCGACTGAGAGGCCTCGGTTATCCAGGGCGTCGCCGCAACCATGTGCAGATAGGCGGCCGTCATGATTCCGAGATCGTTCGAATAGCACCAAAAGCCCTTGCCCATGGCTTCGCAGGCGGCGACGAATTTCCCTGTTTTCGCAATACCGCCAAGGGCAGCGAAATTGCAGACGAAAGTGTCGGGCGCGCCGAGCGCCACGGCGCGTCGCAGATCCGGCACGTGGGTCGAAAACGGAATGCGCGAATGCTGCCGCAGCGCCGCCATCTCCTCAAAGGAGGCGACAGGGTCCTCGTAGTTGCGGATGTTGAAGGGCTCGATTTCCCGTAGCACCCAGCGCGCTGTGGTCAGCGACCACTGCATATTGGAATCGAGCCTGATCCGGGCCTTTTCGCCCAGCGCCTCGCGCAGCATCCTGACGGTTCGGATCTCAAGTTCCGGATCGCCCTGGATCAGCTTTCCCTCGAAGATCGTCGAGCCATGCTCTTCACGCATCTTGAGGCAATAGTCGACGATGGCATCGGGCGACATCTCGCCTCCCGCGCCGCCTGATTGCGGGCGGAACGCGAAATATTCAGAAAAGGGAATGTCCTTGCGCACCGCGCCGCCCAGAAGCATGTAAAGCGGCAGTCCAAAAGCCTTGCCCCGAATGTCCCACAGGGCCAGTTCAACCGATCCGAAAGCCACCGACGCCGCATTTTCGCCGGTGTTGGCGGTGATCTGCCAGGGTGGAACGCAGCGGCTTTCGCAATCCGCGATATCGAGCGGGTCGGCGCCAATCAGCGCCGGTGCGATCTCCGCCTTGATCACTTCGCCGAAATGCCACCACGGCGCCTCTCCGAGACCCGTGATCCCGACGTCTGTGTCGACTTCGACGATCGATTTCGAGGCGCCGGGATAGACACCGCCCGTCCACCAGAACGGTGCGTCGAGGGGCACGTTGACGTGGGTGACGCGGATGCCTGTGATCTTCACGGCCCAGCCTCAGTACCAGGCGTCTTCCATGGAGGCTTTCCTGCGCGCCATGAAATCCTGCAATGCCTCATCGATCGCCTGGTCCAGCGGCGGCGCCTCATATTCGGCGAGCGCCTTCTTCCAACGCTTGTTGGCGCGCTCGGCCGCGTCTTCGGAACCGGCAGCCTGCCACTTCTCGTAAGGCTCGTTGTCGGCAATCTCGCTATCCCAGAACGCCGTTTCGTAGTTTTGCATCGTATGCGCGCAACCAAAGAAATGGCTGCCCGGCCCGACTTCCGTGAAGGCGTCGAGCGCCAGCTGATTGTCGTCTATCATTACCCCGTCAAGGTAGGTGTGCAGGGCGCCGCAGAAATCCGCGTCCATCACGAACTTCTCGTAAGACATCGACAGCAGCCCGTCGAGAAAGCCGGCCGAATGCAGGATGAAGTTCGCGCCGCAATGAACCGCTGCCAGCATCGACATGGTGCCTTCGTTCATGGCGTGGGCATCGGGCAGTTTCGACGTGGTAAAGTTGCCCGAGCAACGCAACGGAAGGTTGAGCCGTCGCGCCAGTTGCCCGATCACCATAGAGCCGATAGCCGGTTCCGGCGTTCCAAAGGTGGGCGAACCTGACCTCAGCGACATGGATGAGAGGAAGTTGCCGAAGATCACCGGAGCGCCGGGACGTTCGAGTTGCGTCAGCGCGCAACCGGCCATGGTTTCGGCCAGCGACTGTGCGATCGCGCCGGCGTTCGTCACCGGGCCCATGGCGCCGCCCAGGATGAACGGCACCACCACTGCCGCCTGGTTGGCACGTGCATAGGCGCGCAGCGCCGTCGTCATCGTCGCGTCCCAGACCAAGGGCGAATTGACGTTAACATTGCCAAGAATGACACAGTTTTCGTCGGTGAACTTGTCGCCGAAAACGATCCGCGCCATGTCAATCGAATCTTCCGCCCGGCTTTCGGCCGTCACCGACCCCATAAACCCGCGGTCGGAAAATTTGATGTGACTGTAGACCATGTCGAGATGGCGCTTGTTGACCGGCACATCGACCGGCTCGCAGATGGTGCCGCCGGAATGATGCAGCCAGGGCGACGACTGCGCAAGCTTCACGAAATTGCGGAAGTCCTCGATCGTGCCATAGCGTCGGCCCTTTTCGATATCCATGACAAAGGGTGAGCCATAGGCCGGCGAGAAGACGACGCTCTTGCCCCCAATCTCGACGGAGGCTGCCGGATTGCGTGCATGCTGCGTGAAACTCGGCGGCGCGGTCTTGAGTATGTCGCGCAGCATGCCAGGTTCGAATTTCACAAGATCGCCATCGATCTTCGCGCCGGCCCGCTTCCAGTGATCGAGCACGGCGGGATCGTCGCGGAACTCGATGCCGATTTCAGCCAGGATCCGGTCGGCTGTAGACTCGATCCTGAGCAGGTTTTCTTCCGACAGAATGTCATAGGTCGGGATGTTGCGGACGATGAAGGGTCGGCCCAGGCCATCCGACCCATGCGATCGCATCTCGCGTCGCGCCTCACGGCCGCCAGAACGCTCCCGGCGCTTGACCGTGACGGTTTCGTCCACCGAGATGACTGCCATGGCTAGTCCTCCGCCGCGGGATGATCTCATCCTATCGGCGTAAAGGAGTCAGCGATTGAAATTTCGCGCCCGTTGCTAGCTGTTCTGCGACTCCCCATCGCCTCGGCCGCACGGTCCAATCCGCGCATCGCCACCCCGGTCGCTCAAGCTTCCAATGCAAGACTGAGCCCTCCGAAGTGTCGGGCGACGGCCTTAAGCATTTCGGGGTCCGACAAACGATTGTGTCAAGCTAGACTGGAGGATGCCTGCCGAATCCATGTAGGATGCAGACATGCCCATCCGCCAACTGTCAGACACGATGATCAACCAGATCGCCGCCGGCGAGGTCATCGAACGTCCCGCGAGCGTCGTCAAGGAACTGGTAGAGAATGCACTCGATGCTGGCGCATCGCGCATCGAGATTGCGACCTCCGGTGGTGGCCTCAACCTGATCCGGGTGATCGACGACGGCGCCGGCATCGCCGAGGAGGAGCTCGCGCTGGCCGTTTCGCGCCACTGTACATCGAAGCTTGCCGGCGACATTCATGACATCCGCTCGCTGGGTTTCCGCGGTGAGGCGCTGCCGTCCATCGGCTCGGTGTCGCGGCTGACAATCCGCTCGCGCACAGCCAAGGCGGAGGCGGCGGCTGAAATCGCCATCGCCGGAGGCGAAGCATCTTCCTTGCGCCCCGCCGCCGCTAACCGGGGCACCTCTGTGGAGGTGCGGGACCTGTTTTTTGCAACCCCTGCGCGCCTTAAGTTCATGA
>JBKJRE010000610.1:0-3233 GCA_046594775.1 Rhizobiaceae bacterium
ACTTCCACCCGACCGGGCTTTAATAGTCTGAGGACCGCATCGTCGTGAAGGGCTTTTTGCCAATTTTGTTACCCTATACGTTACCCAGACCCGCCAGTCGTCGTTTTGGCGAAAAGACCGGTCCCGTTAACACACTGATTTGACTGACTTTTTTTGGTGAGCGCGTCGGGGTTCGAACCCGAGACCTACTGATTAAAAGTCAGTTGCTCTACCGGCTGAGCTACGCGCTCCCCCGGGGCAGCGACGCCACCCCGGAATTGCTGCGGAACATAGGGAGAGCGCCTGGGGCGGTCAACCCGGAAAAACCGGCTTCTGGTGCGGCTAGCTTGTACGGCGATTGCGAGCGCATAGCGGCCGCAACAGCCGTCCCTCCCGCGGCAATTGGTGTATTTCTTCACAGCTCGAACTCACCGGGAACAATTTGTCGATTGGACCGTTTAACCGGCACAAGGGGCAGCATCCAACCGCAACAAAGGATATCGTCATGAGAACATTTCTGTCAGGCATCTGCGCCTCGGCGCTCGCCGTCAGCTTTGCGTTGACCGGCGCCATGCCGGTGAACGCCGCTCCCGTCTATACGCCCCAGAGCCTGACTTTTCAGGCACAGTCGGACGTGGTCCAGGTCCGCCACCGCAAGGGTTGGCGCACAAGCGGCAACTACGCCTACTACAACGGTCACCGTGGCTATCGTCACCGTCGGTCTGGCTATCGCCAGTACAACGGCTTCTGGTTTCCCTTAGCGGCATTTGCCGCCGGCGCGGTCATCGGTGGTACCGTCTACAACAGCCAGCCGCGCTACTACCGCTCCTCCGGCAACGCTCACGTTCGGTGGTGCTATGATCGCTACCGGTCGTATCGTGCTTGGGACAACACGTTCCAGCCTTACCATGGACCTCGTCAGCAGTGCTATTCGCCTTACGACTGAGCGAATCTGGCTTCTAAATGGTGCAAACCCCGCGTCACCGGCGCGGGGTTTTTCATTGCGTCAATGTGCGCGATACGGCGCTGCGCCATCCCTTGAGTTTGGTCAGGCGCGTCTTCTCGTCCATGGCCGGCTGAAACCGTCGTTCCAGGCGCCAGCTTTTTGCAAAGTCAGCAGCATTTGGCCATGCCCCGACTCGCGATCCTGCCAGCCAGGCGGCTCCCAGCGCCGTGGTTTCCAGGATCTCGGGACGATCCACAGGCGCATCGAGAATGTCGGCCAGCCGCTGCATCGTCCAGTCGGACGCTACCATTCCACCGTCGACCCGCAGCACGGTCCTTGCGGTGGCGCGTTTCCAATCCTTTTTCATGGCGTCGAGAAGGTCGCGCGTTTGATAGGCGACGGATTCAAGAGCCGCGTGGGCAAATTCCGCCGGCCCTGAATTCCGAGTCAGCCCGAAAATCGCGCCCCTTGCCTCGGCATCCCAATGCGGCGCGCCCAGTCCCACGAAAGCCGGGACGAGATAGACGTTCTGCGTTGGATCGGCCTTTGCTGCAAGAGCGCCACTATCGGCGGCGTTCGAGATCATCTTTGCCCCGTCGCGCAGCCATTGTACGGCAGCGCCGGCGATGAAGATCGACCCCTCCAGCGCATAGGTCGTCTTGCCGTTGAGCCGGTAGGCGATCGTGGTCAGCAGGCGGTTGTTTGAACGAACGATGTCGGATCCTGTGTTCAGCAGCGCGAAGCAGCCCGTGCCATAGGTGGACTTCATCATGCCGGGCTTGAAACAGGCCTGGCCGATCGTGGCTGCATGCTGATCACCCGCGACGCCGCGTATCGGAATCTCGGCGCCAAACAGGCCTTTTTCGGTCACGCCGAAGTCGTCCGCGCAGTCCTTGACGACCGGCAACATCTTGGCCGGTATCTTGAGTATCTTGAGCAGCTCGGCGTCCCACTCGTTTCGCTCGATATTGTAGACGAGCGTGCGTGACGCATTGGTTGCATCTGTCGCATGAAGTTTGCCGCCGGTCAGTCGCCACACGAGAAAGCTGTCGATGGTGCCGACCAGCAATTCGCCTTTCTCGGCCCGTTTGCGGGCGCCCTTCACATTGTCGAGCAGCCAGGCGATCTTGGTGCCTGAAAAATACGGATCGAGAACCAGACCGGTCTTGTTGGTGAACTTTTGCTCCAGTCCGGCCTTCTTCAATTTCTGACACAGTCGCGCGGTGCGCCTGTCTTGCCAGACGATGGCATTGTGAAGCGGCTTGCCGGTCGCCTGGTCCCAGACGACAACCGTCTCGCGCTGGTTGGTGATGCCGATGGCCGAGATGTCGGCGGCAGTGAGCTTGGCCACCCTCAAGGCCGACTTGCAGGTGGAGACGACGCTCTCCCAGATCTCTTCGGGATCATGCTCGACCCATCCTGAGGCCGGATAGTGCTGGGTGAATTCTTTCTGCGCGGCGCCTGCGATTTTCATCGCCTCGTCGAATACGATGGCGCGGCTCGATGTCGTGCCCTGGTCTATGGCGAGGATGAAGCCTGTCATGATGCCTCCCTGCATGCGCATGCAAATGGGGGAGACGGCATCACGCCGCCTCCCCCGATCTCAGACACGGGCGCCGAGCGCCCGGATCATACCTACTTGCTCCAGCTCTTGACCAGTTCGTCGTAGTTGACGGTCATCGGCTGTTCCTTCTCGTTCTCGATCTTCAGCTGAGGAGCGAGATTGCCCTTGGCCACCGCATCGGCGTTCCAGTAAGCGAGATCATGCTCTTCGGCGAGCTTCGGACCGATATCGCCCTGGATGCCGGCGCGCTCAAGACGCTCCAACACCTTTTCCTGTTCGGCGCAGAGCGAGTCCATGGCCTCCTGTGCGGTCTTCGCACCCGACGACGCATCGCCGATCGCCTGCCACCAGAGCTGCGCCAGCTTCGGATAGTCAGGCACGTTGGTGCCGGTCGGCGACCACTGCAAGCGAGCCGGCGAGCGGTAGAACTCGATCAACCCGCCGAGCTTCGGCGCCCGTTCCGTGAAGCTCGCATGATCGAGCGTCGACTGACGGATAAAGGTCAGGCCGACATGGCTCTTCTTCACGTCCACCGTCTTGGAGGTCACGAACTGCGCATACAGCCACGCGGCCTTGGCGCGATCCTCGGGGGTCGACTTCATCAGCGTCCACGAACCGGCGTCCTGATAGCCGAGCTTCATGCCGTCTTTCCAATAGACGCCATGCGGGCTCGGCGCCATGCGCCATTTCGGCGTTCCGTCGTCGTTGAGCACCGGTCCCGGCTTCACCATGTCGGCGGTGAAG
>JBKJRE010000191.1:0-4015 GCA_046594775.1 Rhizobiaceae bacterium
GAGGCATGTGCGTGAAACTCGTTGCTCCCTGTCTGCCGGGGCAAGAACGCCGGCGGGCGCAGGATACCGCGCCATTAGTTAGTTACAGAGGTGCGGCCCTGTCGCCCGCTTCCCGACCTTCGCGAACCATGGCGAAGGGAAAACTCCAAGGATCAATGGCCAGACCGGAAACGGGGCGTGGCAACGGGAAAGCGTGAGCGCTGTATTCCATTGCCAAATTCAACCGATTTTTGGCCACGAGCGCTTGTAGTCCGCCCTTGAAGCCCCTTGTGCAAAGCGATAGGCCATTGCCGGGATTGCATAATCGGAGGCTAGCGGTGACAGACAGCGAACCAAGGTTCAGGACCGAGACCGACACGTTCGGACCGGTCGAAGTTGCGTCGGACCGCTACTGGGGCGCCCAGGCGCAACGCTCGCTCGGCAATTTCAAGATCGGCTGGGAAAAGCAGCCGCTGTCGATCGTGCGGGCGCTCGGTATCGTCAAGCGGGCGGCGGCGGAAGCCAATATGGAACTCGGCCGCCTCGATCCGTCGCTTGGCAAGGTCATCGTTGCGGCGGCCCAGGAAGTCATCGACGGCAAGCTCGACGATCACTTTCCGCTGGTCGTCTGGCAGACGGGCTCCGGCACCCAGTCGAACATGAATGCCAACGAAGTCATTTCAAACCGCGCCATAGAGATGCTTGGCGGGACCATGGGCTCCAAGAAGCCGGTCCATCCCAACGACCACGTCAACATGAGCCAGTCGTCCAACGACACCTATCCGACGGCCATGCATGTCGCCTGCGCGGAACGCATCCATCATGACCTGCTGCCGGCGCTGAACCACCTGCACCAGGCGCTGGACGCCAAGGCCAAGGCCTTCGACCATATCGTCAAGATCGGCCGCACCCATACGCAGGACGCAACGCCGCTGACGCTCGGGCAGGAATTTTCCGGATATGCCGCCCAGGTGGCCTCGTCGATCAGCCGCATCGAACTGACATTGCCCGGCCTCATGGAACTGGCGCAGGGCGGTACCGCGGTCGGAACCGGCCTCAACGCGCCTGTCGGCTTTGCCGAAAAAGTCGCCGGGCGTATCGCCTCTATCGCCGGTCTGCCCTTTGTCACGGCACCCAACAAGTTCGAGGCGCTGGCGGCGCACGATTCCATGGTGTTTTCGCACGGTGCGATCAATGCTGCTGCCGCAGCACTTTTCAAGATCGCCAACGATATCCGTCTGCTTGGCTCAGGTCCGCGTTCGGGGCTCGGGGAACTGTCGCTTCCGGAAAACGAGCCTGGGTCATCGATCATGCCGGGCAAGGTCAACCCGACGCAATGCGAGGCGCTGACGCAGGTATGCATCCAGATCTTCGGCAACAACGCCGCCATCGCGTTTGCCGGCAGCCAGGGCCATTTCGAGCTTAATGTCTACAACCCGCTCATGGCCTATAATTTCCTGCAGTCGGTACAACTGATGGCCGATTCCGCCGTGTCGTTCACCGATAATTGCGTGGTCGGCATCGAGGCGCGCGAGGACAACATCAAGGCGGCCCTGGAGCGTTCGCTCATGCTGGTGACGGCGCTTGCGCCGACGATCGGTTACGACAACGCCGCCAAGATCGCCAAATCCGCACACCGCAACGGCACCACGCTGCGGAAGGAAGCGGTCGCGAGTGGACTGGTCACCGGCGAAGACTATGACAGGCTGGTTCGTCCCGAGGACATGACGCATCCAGGATGAGGCCTGGTGTGAACGATGTGTTTCTGACGAACCGTCTTTAGTGAACGACCGTTTTGGTCTAGCTAGGCCTCATCTTTCACTGTCAAAAGGGTCCGCAACATGTCCGTCAGCGCCACTGCCACTTCCTCCACCGCTGCCACGAGCGCAGCAGTCCTCGTCGGCCGCATCTCTCTGTCCATCATGTTCATTCTGGCCGGCTTCAGCAAGCTTACCGCCATAGGCGCGACCGCCGGCTGGTTCGGAAGCCTGGGCCTCCCGGCGCCGACTGTGCTGGCCGTGCTGGTCGGTGTGCTTGAACTCGCTGGCGGCTTGGCCATCCTCGTCGGCTTCCAGACCCGTATCGCCGCGCTTGCGGTGGGAGCCTTCACCATCGCCGCAACTCTCGTGGCGCACACCGACCTGGCGGATCAGACCCAGCAGCTGCTCGTCATGAAGAATCTGTCGGTCACCGGCGGTTTGCTGGTTCTTGCAGGTTTCGGCGCCGGCGCCTATTCGCTCGACGCCCGCCGCGGCTGAGTTCTGATTTTTCGTTAAGGTCCCGGGCTCGTTCCGGGGCCTTTTCTCGTTCTAGCTGCCGGCCACCACAAGTTCGAGTTGGCGCCCGGACACCTTGGCCAATTGCGCAAGGCGGCCTTGCGGACGCTCGCCGAACAACTGGGCACTGGACGCCGGAATGACCAACGCCAGCGTCTCCTTGTTCCGCTTTTCCCACTTGAGCTTCGGCATTATGCCCGGCATCGACGCCGTCAACAGATAGACCACGCGCATCATGGCGCCGAGAAGCCGCGCCCGCTCGAGATACCGCGGCGTGGCCAGCGCCTTGAGCTCGGGAGCTATGGCGTCGTTGAACACGCCGTCGTGGCGGAAGGCATTGACCAGCGCCAGGAACAGCCGCCCGGGATGGTCCACCCCTATGAACGAGGCATGCGCGATGATGTTCAGCGACTGGGTGCCGCGATATTCCGGATGCGCACGCCAGCCAATGTCCGCCAGCAGGCAGGCAGCGTGTCGATATCGGACCTCCTCCTCGGTCTCGGTTATGTCGAAGGCAGCAAGCGCGTCCGCCGTCCAGTCGACGAGTTCACGCGCATGGAGCACAGAGCGGGCGCGCAACAGCGCCAGTTCTTCGGCCGCCGAAATCAGGGGGTCGGTACGCTGCGCCTCGAGCGGCAACAGGGAAAAGAGAAATCCTTCGCGCACGCCCAGCGCCGATACCACGATCTTCGACGGCTGCATGGCGGCGATGATTTCAAGCAAGACGGCAGCACCATAGGGAAGCAGCGACCGGCGCGCCTTGGAGACGCCCTCTATGCCCTTCATCTTCTCGATGTCGCCGCGCGCCGCCTGCCGGAGAAAGCTCATCGAACTGTCAATCTCCAGCTCGTAGTGATGCATGACGCTGAGCGGGTAACCGGTGGCGTTCATGTGCAGCCTAGCCAGGTTTCGCCATGTACCGCCAACCGCGTAAAAGACCCGCCCTGCCCCGCCCTTGAGCAGCTTGGCGCGCGCGAGTTCGGTGCGCGCGATCTTGGCGGCAGCCGCAGGCGAATTGTCGGACATGTCCTGCAGCCGCAACCCGCCGAGCGGGAGCGTAATGCCGTCGCCGATGTCTTCGCCGCAGACGTCGACCAGTTCGAGGCTGCCGCCGCCGAGATCGCCGGCAATGCCGTCTGCCGGATGGAAGCCGGAGATCACGCCAAGCGCCGAGTAGTGCGCTTCCTCCCGACCGGTGAGAACGCGGATTTTGGTGCCGAGAATCTCCTCCGCCCGGTGAATGAAGTCGGGGCCGTTCTCGGCTTCGCGCGCCGCCGCCGTCGCTATGACATAGAGGTTCTCAGCGCCGGATTGCTCCGAAAGGGCGCGAAACCGGCGAAACTCATCCATGGATCGCGCCACACCCGCGGTGTCCAGTTTACCGGTCGACACAAGTCCGCGTCCGAGACCGGCGAGCATCTTCTCGTTGAACAGCACGGTCGGCGAGCGGGCGACGCCCTCGTAGACCACAAGGCGTATGGAATTCGATCCGATATCGATAATCGAAAGCGGGCGTCGGTCCTGAAGCCGGCCTTGGGAAAGTGAGTTCATGAGGACTGCGATGGGCTCGACTTCTTGCGGCGCTTGAATTGTGCGATCTGCTTTGGTGCGTGCGATTTCAGCGCATCTCCCCGTCCAGAAAGACTCGGATTGGTCATAAAATATTCCTGCGCGTTGAACGGTTCCTCACCTTCGTCTAGCGCGATGCGCCGCGAGGTTCCGTCAGCCAATACTTCGAAACTTTGCTGGTTGTCCATGAT
>JBKJRE010000257.1:0-7351 GCA_046594775.1 Rhizobiaceae bacterium
GCATCGTCAGGTCGTCAAGGCCTGTGTCGAGGTGGCAGGCGGGCGCGTCCCGGTCATTGCCGGCGCCGGCTCGAACAACACTGAAGAGGCAATCGGACTGGCGCGATTTGCCGAACAGATGGGCGCCGACGCGATCCTCGTTGTCACGCCCTACTACAACAAGCCAACCCAGCGCGGCCTCTATGCCCACTTCGCTGCAGTTGCTAAGGCAACCAGCCTGCCGTTGATCATATATAACATTCCGCCACGGTCGATTGTCGACATGACGCCGGAGACCATGGGACGCCTTGCGCATGATTTTCCAAACATTGTCGGCGTAAAGGACGCAACGGGGAAGGTCGAGCGCGTTTCGGAGCAACGTATCACCTGCGGCAAGGAGTTTATCCAGCTTTCGGGTGAAGACGCCTCGGCGCTAGGTTTCAACGCCCATGGGGGCGTCGGCGCGATATCCGTGACGTCCAATGTCGCTCCGCGCCTGTGTGCGCAATTCCAGGAAGCGACACTGACCGGCGAAAGCGCCAGGGCGATCGAGTTGCAGGATCGTCTGATGCCGCTGCACAAGGCGCTCTTCATCGAGCCTGGCGTGTCCGGCTCCAAATATGCGCTGTCAAAGCTCGGTCGCATCGAGAATGTGGTGCGGTCCCCGCTGATGACGGTCGAGGCGGACACGGCCCACAAGATAGACGCTGCGATGAAGCACGCGGGCTTGATAAACTAGACGTACCGAACCACTTCAGAGCCATGAACCAGGTAAGAAAAGCAGATCCCAACAACAAGACCGTCGCGGAGAATCGCAAGGCCCGTTATTCATATGAGGTTCTGGACACGGTTGAGGCCGGCCTCGTGCTGACCGGCACCGAAGTCAAATCGCTGCGCGAGGGCCATGCCAATATCCAGGAATCATATGCCTCGATGGAAGGCGGCGAGATCTGGCTGATCAACTCTTATTTGCCCGAATACCTGAAGGCCAACCGGTTCAATCATGAGCCCAGGCGCCGCCGCAAGCTGCTCCTGAACAAACGCGAAATGTCGAAGCTCGGCCAGAGTGTCGACCGCGAAGGTATGACTATGGTGCCGTTGAAAATCTACTTCAACGACCAGGGTAGGGCAAAGCTCCTGCTCGCAGTCGCCAAGGGCAAGAAGCTGCATGACAAGCGCGAAACCGAAAAGAACCGCGACTGGGCCCGGGAGAAGGGCCGGCTGATGAAGGAGCGCGGCTAGGGTCAAGACCCCGTCTCGGTGGGCCGGCCACGGCTTGGAACGGCTGACCTCAAGCAGCCAGTCATGCAGGCGCTGTGCACGAGATGCGCCTAATCGTCCAGGAAATCGGCGATATTCTTGAAAACGTCTACAAACATCGTCTCGGTCAGGCGACCTGTGTTGGTGTTATAGCGCGAGCAGTGGTAGCTGGAAAACAGGGCTAGTGCCTCCGACTTCTGTCGGGCGCCGTGCTTGAACGGCATTGCCGCAAGGCGCTGTCCGAGTGCGCGAACCGTCGACTGATGCGATATGACGCCAAGTGTCAGGATCGCGCGGAGGTTGGGAAAACGCGCAATTGTCGGCGTCAGGAAATTGCGGCAGGTCGCGATTTCGGCGCCAACCGGCTTGTTTTCCGGAGGTACGCAGCGAACCGCATTGGTAATTGCGGTGCGTACCAGTTCAAGACTGTCGTCCGGCCTGGCCTCGAATATGCCGCGCGCGAAACCGAATTTCTTGAGCGTGCTGTAAAGCAGTTCCCCGGCATAGTCGCCGGTAAACGGCCGGCCGGTTCGGTTGGCGCCACGCAGTCCAGGGGCCAAACCGACGATGAGAAACCGCACCGCATCCGCCCCTTCGGGAGGCAGGAAGGTGGGCACGGGACCATTGAACCATGAGGGTTCACGCAAGCGCCAATCTGCAATGAAGTGATGCAGGCGAGGGCAGAGCGGGCAGTTATGGGGCGGCTCGGGCGAAAGCAGCGGCATTGGGGACAAGTCAGATGTCGTTCTCGTCGTCGTCAGTCGAATCCTGCCGGCGTAGGGGCCGTTCGGCAGGATCGCGGCCCAGCTCGCTTTTCAAAGACATGAGATCGATGAAATGGTCTGCCTGGCGACGAAGGTCGTCGGCGATCATGGGCGGCTGCGAAGCCATGGTTGAGACCACGCTGACCTTTCGGCCACGCCGCTGCAGCGCCTCGACCAGCGTACGGAAGTCTCCATCGCCGGAAAAGATCACATAGTGGTCGACATGCTCGGATAGTTCCAGCGCGTCCACCGTCAGTTCGATGTCCATGTTGCCCTTGATCTTTCGACGCCCGGCCGCGTCGGTGAATTCCTTCGCGGGCTTGGTGACAACCCTGAAGCCATTGTAGTCGAGCCAGTCAATCAACGGTCTTATCGACGAATATTCCTGATCCTCGATCAACGCCGTGTAGTAGTAGGCCCGAATAAGATAGCCGCGTTTCTGGAAACTGGACAGGAGCTTGCGGTAGTCGATATCAAAACCCAGGGAGCGTGAGGTGGCGTATAGATTGGCTCCGTCGATAAAAAGGGCGATTTTCTCGCGAGGATCAAACATCGGAAATATCCTTGTCTAAAAATGCGTCAGTGTTCAAAATCGCCGGTTGCCCCTTCAAATGCGTTAGAATTGCAGGCCGCCGACCGAATCTGGAAAATATTGCATAAAACGGGCATTCCAAGGGCTGGACCGGGCTTACAAGAAATTGTGATGTCCCAGCTGTCGTCGCATGTTCCCGAATGTAGAAGCAGCCGCCTAGCTTGCCGCTTGTAATTGGCGGTCTTTCGGGTTATGGACCGCGCCTGTTTTCCAAATACATCCAGGAAATGAAAGGGGCATCTGAATGGCCCGCGTTACTGTTGAAGACTGCATCGACAAGGTCGACAATCGCTTCGAATTGGTTCTTTTGGCCGGTCACCGCGCCCGACAGATCAGTCAGGGCGCTCAAATCACCATTCCGCGCGACAATGACAAGAACCCGGTCGTAGCTCTTCGCGAAATCGCTGACGAGACGCTTTCGCCGGGCGATCTGAAAGAGGATTTGATCCATTCGCTTCAGAAGCATGTCGAAGTGGATGAGCCGGAAGCCGACGGACAGGAACCTGCCGACCAGATCGGTGTAGCCGCCACTGGCGCTGACACGGACGAGCCTGAAGAGGCTATCACGTTCGATCGGATGACCGAGGAAGACCTTCTTGCTGGTATCGAAGGTCTGGTTCCGCCTGAAAAGAGCGACGACTATTGACCTGAGGGACGGGCGCGACCTTACGCGCCGGCTGTTTCGTAGCTATCTATGATATGCGCCGTAAACCTTTGCGGCGCATATTGCATTTTTAGCCCGGGAATTCGCCATGATGCGTCAGTATGAGCTTGTCGAGCGCGTTCAGCGCTACAAGCCGGACGTCAATGAAGCGCTGCTCAATCGGGCCTATGTGTACGCGATGCAAAAGCACGGGCATCAGAAGCGTGCCTCGGGCGATCCGTATTTTTCCCATCCGCTGGAAGTAGCGGCAATCCTCACCGACATGCATATGGACGAGGCGACGATCGCAGTCGCGCTGCTGCATGACACGATCGAGGACACGACCGCGACGCGTGCGGAAATCGACGAATTGTTTGGCCCTGACATGGGCAAACTGGTCGAGGGTCTCACGAAGCTCAAGAAGCTCGACCTCGTTTCGAAGAAGGCCGAGCAGGCGGAAAATCTTAGAAAATTGCTGCTGGCGATCTCGGAAGACGTACGCGTGCTGCTGGTCAAGCTGGCTGACCGTCTCCACAACATGCGAACACTTGACCATGTCCCTGAAGCCAAGCGTCTTCGCATAGCCGAAGAGACTATGGAGATCTATGCGCCGCTTGCGGGTCGCATGGGCATGCAGGGCATGCGTGAGGAACTGGAGGAACTCGCCTTTCGCCAGATCAACCCTGAAGCTTATCGCACGGTGACGGAGCGACTGGCCGGGATTTTCGAGAAGAATCGGAATGTGGTCGAGGACATCGAGCAGTCGCTTTCGAGCCTGTTCGAGAAAAACGGCATCGAGGCAGAGGTCAAGAGCCGGCAGAAGAAGCCCTGGTCGGTGTTTCGGAAAATGGAGGCCAAGGCACTTTCCTTCGAGCAACTCTCCGACATTTTCGGCTTCAGGGCAATCGTCGACACGGTGGAGGATTGTTATCGCGCGCTTGGCGCGATCCACACCACATGGTCGATGGTCCCCGGCCGCTTCAAGGACTACATCTCGACGCCAAAGCAGAACGACTATCGTTCCATCCATACCACCATCGTGGGCCCGTCACGGCAGCGCATAGAACTGCAGATCCGCACGCGTGAGATGAACAAAATCGCCGAATACGGGGTTGCCGTACATGCGCTCTACAAGGACACGGGTGGCAAGGTGAACGGTTCGATCGCGGCGATTTCAAAGGAGACGAACGCATACGCCTGGCTGCGTCGCACGATCGAGCAACTGGCCGAGGGCGACAGTCCAGAGGATTTCCTCGAAAATACCCGACTTGAACTGTTCCAGGACCAGGTCTTCTGTTTCACGCCGAAAGGCACGTTGATCGCCTTGCCGCGCGGCGCCATTCCGATCGATTTCGCGTATGCCGTCCACACCGAAGTCGGCGACACCTGCGTCGGCGCCAAGGTCAACGGTCGAATCATGCCGCTGATGACCGAACTCAAAAATGGCGACGAGGTCGAGATCATCAGGTCCAAGGCGCAGGTTCCTCCCGCCGCGTGGGAATCGATGGTGGTAACGGGCAAGGCCCGCGCCGCTATCCGTCGGGCGACGAAGAACGCAATCCGCAAGCAGTTTTCCGGACTTGGCATGCGCATTCTCGAGCGCGCCTTCGAACGTGCTGGAAAAAGTTTCGCCAAGGATAGCCTGAAACCCGTGCTGCATCGCCTCGCGCGCAAGGACATCGATGACGTTCTGTCTTCAGTCGGCCGCGGCGAGCTTGCCTCGAGCGATGTCATGAAGGCCGTATTCCCCGACTTCAAGGATGAGAGGGTAACCCTGCCGCCGCCCAAACAGCGCGAAGAGGGGTGGTTCAATATGCGCAACGCCGCCGGCATGCTTTTCCAGCTGCCTGGTCGGGCAAACAGGAAGGGCAAGTCAGACCCCAGCGTCCGCGATGGCGCAGTTCCCATCAGGGGCGTGCGGGGCGATCTGCCGGTACGCTTTGCCGAGGAGGGCGCCGTTCCGGGTGACCGCATTGTGGGTATTGTGCAGCCTGGGTCGGGCATCACCATCTACCCGATCCAGTCGCCTTCCCTCCAGGCATTCGACGACCAGCCGGAGCGCTGGATCGATGTCCGCTGGGACATCGATGAACACAACAAGGAGCGTTTTCCGGCGCGTATCGCGGTCACCGCCATCAATGCGCCCGGTTCACTTGCAGAGATCTCCCAGATCATTGCGGTGAACGATGCAAATATCCACATGCTATCGATGGTCAGGACGGCGCCCGACTTTACCGAAATGCTTATCGATCTCGAGGTCTGGGATTTGAAGCATCTGAGCAGGCTGCTGACGCAGCTCAAAGAAAATACTGGCGTCAGCGATGCACGCCGCGTCAATGGCTGATCTGGAGAGCCAATGGAAGCAAGCGAAGTAATTGACATTTTCCGGGAAGCGGGCGCCGTGCTCGAGGGCCACTTCATCCTTACGTCGGGCTTGCGCAGCCCTGTCTTTCTGCAAAAGGCCCGCGTGTTCATGCACGCCGACAAGACGGAAAAGCTCTGCCGCGCTCTCGCATCCCGGATACGCGCCGATGTGAAGGGCGAGATCGACTATGTCGTCGGGCCGGCGATTGGCGGCCTCATTCCCGCCTATGAAACATCACGCCACCTTGGCGTGCCCTCCATTTGGGTGGAGCGCGAAAACGGTCTGTTTCGGCTGCGACGCTTCGAGATCGAACGGGGCTCAAGTGTCGTTATCGTCGAGGATATTGTGACGACGGGACTGTCGATCCGCGAGACAGTCGAGTGCATGCGTGAACTCGGGGCCGAAGTGATAGCCGCCGCTTGCATCATCGATCGGTCTGCCGGCAAGGCGGAGGTCGGCGTGCCGCTCATTGCGCTGGCCCAGTATGAAGTGCCGGCCTATCCTGCTGACCGACTGCCGCCTGATCTCGCTGGAATTCCGGCGGTAAAACCTGGAAGCCGCAACATTTAGATTTCTGACCCTGGGATACCCATTGTCTCTCACCATCGAGAATCGATAAACAGAACGATGCTTTTCAAACGCCGAAACCCCATTGAGTTTAGCGAACGGTTCAGAATCTGGTTCTGGCCGCGGCGGTCCTTCTGGCGTTCGGCGAAATATTTCTCGAAGCGTGTTCTGCGATTGCGGGCGACGCCGCACGCCATCGCAGCCGGCGTCGCATCGGGCGTTTTCATTTCGTTTCTTCCCATACCCGGCTTCCACATTCTTCTTGCGGCGCTTTTCGCATGGTGCTTTGCCGGAAATGTCGTCGCCTCGGCGCTGGGCACGGCTGTCGGCAATCCGCTTACATTCCCGATAATCTGGGGCGCGACCTACGAACTTGGCCATTGGATTCTGAACGGCAGGTCGGCAGGGGACGTATCGCCACCACGTCTGGGCGCGCTCTTGCGCAGCATGGATATTTCACAGCTCTGGGACCCTCTGCTGAAGCCGATGACGATTGGCGCGATCCCCCTCGGGATGATTTTTTCCGTGGGCGCCTATTTCCTGACCAGATGGACCGTTGCGACCTTCCACGCGCGCCGTCAGGCCAAGCTCCAGGCGAGGATCGACCGTGGTGGCGATGCTGGCCGCGCAAGGGTTACCGCCACGCCATGATTCTGGGAATCGGCAGCGACCTAATTGACATCCGGCGCATTGAAAAGTCGCTTGAGCGCTACGGCCAACGATTTGTCTTGCGCATATTTACCGAGGTCGAACAGGCGAAATCCGACCGGCGCAAGCAGCGGGCGGCATCCTATGCCAAGCGTTTCGCAGCCAAGGAGGCCTGCTCAAAGGCTCTCGGCAGCGGCATTTCTGGTGGCGTTTACTGGCGGGAAATGGGGGTGGTGAACCTGCCGGGTGGCCAGCCCACGATGCATCTGACCGGAGGCGCGGCAGCAAGACTGGAGCGAATGCTGCCGCAGCGGCACCGTGCGCTCATCCACCTGACCATCACCGATGATTTTCCGTTGGCTCAGGCGTTTGTCGTCATCGAGGCGGTGGCATTGGAATAGCGCCGTATCGCTGCTTCGTGGAACACCCAGCAATGCGATTGCCCCGAACGGCTTCACCCCTTATATCCAACGACGCGTGAACGAGGACGAAATGAACGTGGCTGAAAAAACTCAAAAAAAATCAGGCGGACT
>JBKJRE010000433.1:0-10774 GCA_046594775.1 Rhizobiaceae bacterium
GGTCAACATCGAGGTCGGCCACGCCTTCCTCGCCGGGCACAGTTTCGAGCACGAACTGGCGCTGGCCGGCGGCCTCGGCATCCTCGGCTCCGTCGATGCCAACCGCAACGACCTCCAGTCCGGCTGGGACACCGACCAGTTCCCCAACAACGTTCCGGAAATGGCCATTGCCTACTACCAGGTCTTGCAGGCCGGCGGCTTCACCACGGGCGGTACCAATTTCGACGCCAAGCTGCGCCGCCAGTCGCTCGATCCGCAGGACCTCCTGATCGCCCATATCGGCGCGATGGATTGCTGCGCGCGCGGCCTGAAGGCGGCGGCGAAGATGATCGAGGACAAGGCGTTGACGGGGCCGCTCGAACAGCGTTATGCCGGCTGGAAATCGGCAGAGGGCAAGGCCATGCTGTCGGGCAAGCGCACGCTGGAGGAGATCGCCGAGCGCGTCGTGAAGAAGGGTATCGAGCCCCAGCCGCGCTCCGGCCAGCAGGAACTGCTGGAGAATGTCGTCAACCGATACGTTTGAGCCGACCAAGCCGGCAAACAGGAGCCCGGGATGTCAGGCGACGTCCCGGGCTCCTGTTGTCTGACACCTGCCGACAAGAAGGCATGCGAATTCGAAAATACCCGCATGCCGACATGTATTTGCCTTCGTCGTGTCATGAAGGGTTGCTAAGTTGTCCAGCATGGAAACAAAGCGCCCCGACGACCAGCCATCAAGCGATCTCGACACGCAGATCGGAGCTTTGCTCGACCGCCTCAGCGAGTCGGCGTCGATCGTCGACAGGCTGATGGCTATGCCTTTGCCGAAAGGCGATGAGGTTTCCGAAAACGCCGACTGGGATGCCGTCGTGGCGCGGCGCCTCGAAAGCCGGCTCGCGGCGGCGTTGCGCTCCCTTCTCGATGAAGAACCGGAGCGCAAGAGAGCGTAGCTATCCGCGCCGCATCCTCGCCGGCGGCTGGCCGAAGGCGCGCGAAAAGGCGCGCGAGAAGGCTGCCGCGGAAGAAAACCCGGTTCGTTCCGCGATGTCGGCCATAGGCTCGGCGGTATCGACCACCAGTCGACGGGCGGCGTTGAGCCTGAGTCGCAAATAGTAAGCACCCGGCGTCTCGCCGATTGCACGCGAGAATGTCTTTTCCAGTGTTCTCGCGGTCACCCCGGTGCGGCGCGCAATAGCTGCAATGGTGAGCGGTCGGTCAACATGCGATTCCATCAGGCGAATGGCGCCCGCCAGTCGTGGATCATAGCCATCAAGGCGCCCTAGCGACACGAGCGGCTGCGCGTCGGTTGCCGCCCTTGCCTGATCGTAGATGAAGACGCTGGCCACATCGAGGGCGACCGCCATCCCAAGACGAGCGCGCACCAGATGCAGCATCAGGTCGAAGGTCGGCGAGGCGCCACCGGCCGTGAACACCGGTCCGTCGATGACATAGCGGTCGGGACGGATGTCGGCGCCCGGGAAGGCGGCGGCAAAGTCCTCGAGGTCCTCCCAATGTGTCGTCGCGGCACGGCCCTCCAGAAGGCCAGCCCGCCCCAGCAGCCAGGTTCCGGCCTCGATGCCGCCGACGGCGCGCGTCGCCCTCGCGGCCCGGCGAAAGCCTGCAACCAGGGACGTTGCCGTTTCGTAGCGCGTGCCGAAGCCGCCGATGGCGATCAGCACGTCGTTCTTCTCTCCGGCATCGAAGCCACCCGAAACCGCGATGGGCAGCCCAGACGTGGTGACCGGAGGCTGACCGTCAGCCGATACCAGCTTCCAGTCGAACATGAGGGCGCCGACGATCCGGTTCGCGGCACGCAACGGATCGACCGCCGAGGCCACGCACATGATCGATGCGCCGGAAAACACCAGAAACGTCACCTTGAGCGCCGTGGTATCTGTGCTGAAGATTGAAGACAGTTCGCTTTTCATCAAGTGAAATTCGTAAAGTGTGAAGCGTGTGGGCGCAAGGCGGAGGATGCTGCAGGCTTAGTCCACGGCCGTCCGAACTGCCCGCCCGCTTACGCCTCCGCCTCGACGGAAGGCACCAGGCTTGCTAGGGGGAAGACGCCGGGAGCCAAGGGAGTTGCCGATGCCGCTGACCATGAATCGCGAGGTCTTCATCACCTGTGCCGTAACCGGCTCGGGCGGAACGCAGGACCGCAGCCCGCATGTGCCACGCTCGCCAAAGCAGATCGCCGACTCGGCGATCGACGCGGCCAAGGCCGGTGCGGCAATCGTGCACTGCCACGTGCGCGATCCCGAGACGGGCAAGCCGCGGCGGGACGTGACCCTCTATCGCGAGGTGACGGAACGCATCCGCAATGCCGATGTCGACGTGGTGCTCAACCTGACGGCCGGCATGGGCGGCGACATGGTGTTCGGCGATGTCGAAAGCCCGCTGCCGCTCAGGGAAAAGGGCACCGACATGGCGGGCGCTTCGGAGCGCGTCGAGCATGTCCGGCAGTGCCTGCCTGAGATCTGCACGCTCGATTGCGGCACGATGAATTTCAACGAGGCCGACTATGTGATGACCAACACGCCCGGCATGCTGCGCGCCATGGGCGGCATGATGACGGCGATGGGCGTGAAGCCCGAGATCGAGGCCTTCGACACCGGCCATCTGTGGTTCGCCAAACAGCTGGTCGAGGAGGGGGTGCTGGGGCCCGACGCACTGGTGCAACTCTGCATGGGGGTGCCTTGGGGCGCGCCGGACGACCTCAATACATTCATGGCGATGGTCAACAACGTGCCATCGACCTGGAACTGGTCGGCCTTCTCGATCGGCCGCAACCAGATGGCCTATGTGGCAGCCTCGGTGCTGGCAGGCGGCAACTGCCGGGTCGGCCTTGAGGACAATCTGTGGCTCGACAAGGGCGTGCTGGCAACCAATGCGCAGCTTGTTGAACGCGCGGTCAGTGTGGTCGAGAATATGGGCGCCCAAGTGCTTGGACCCGAGGACGTGCGCAAGAAGCTGAACCTGACCAAGCGGGCGCCGCTCTGAAGCCAGACCACAGGGAGGAGTGAGCCATGGAAACCGTGAAATTCACCGCGATGAAGGATGGCGACCGTGAGGACTACGCCTTCCTGACCGAGCATGAGATCGGCTATGCGGCAAAGACTGCCGACCGACTGCTCGATGCGCTGGTGCAGCTCGACGAGGGGCTGTCCGGCTACAAGATTACGCGTCTAGGGCATTCGCTGCAAGCGGCGACGCGTGCCTGGCGCGACGGGGCGGATGCCGACTGGATCGCAAGCGCCTTGTTGCACGACATCGGCGACATCTACGCGCCTTACAATCACGACGAATATGCCGCCGCGATCCTGAAGCCCTTCGTGCGCGAGCAGTGCATCTGGGTGGTCGAGAAGCATGGCGACTTCCAGCGCCTCTATTACGCGCATCACACCGGCGGCGACCCGCATGCGCGGGACCGCTTCGCCGGCCACGCTTATTTCGACGATTGCGACCAGTTCTGCGAACGCTGGGACCAGTCGAGTTTCGATCCGGACTACGACACGCTGCCGCTCGAAACGTTCCGGCCCTACGTACTAGAGGTCTTCGCGCGCAAAGCCTACGATCCGGCGGTGATCCGCGCCGGCGAACGCATGCCGCTCACCAATCCTGTAACAGCCAGACAAAGAGCTTCGACATGAGCATCATCGAAAAGGCCGCCGCCATCGGCGGCGGGGTCATCGGCGCCGGCTGGGTGGCCAGGCTGCTGCTCAACGGCATCGACGTGGCGATCTACGATCCCGACCCCGAGGCCGGCCGCAAGGTCGTCGAGGTGATGAAGGGCGCGCGCCGCGCCTACAAGCAGATGCTGCCGGGCGGCCTGCCGAAGGAAGGCAAGCTGACCTTCGCAAGGACCATCTCCGAGGCGGTCAAGGATACCGACTTCATCCAGGAAAGCGTGCCCGAACGGCTCGACCTCAAGCACAAGGTACTGGCCGAGATCGATGCCCATGCGCCGGCCAGCGCCATTGTCGGCTCATCGACGTCGGGCATCCTGCCATCCGACATGCAGGTGGCGATGACGAGGCATCCCGAACGGCTGGTCGTCGGCCATCCGTTCAACCCGGTCTACCTGCTGCCGCTGGTCGAGATCGTCGGCGGCAAGGAGACGTTCCCGGAAGCGATCGAGGTCGCGAAGGAGATTTACGAGTCGATCGGCATGAAGCCGGTCGTCATCCGCAAGGAGATCGAGGCCTTCGTCGGCGACCGGTTGCTGGAGGCCGCCTGGCGCGAGGCGCTCTGGCTGATCAAGGACGACATCGTGACCGTCGAGGAGCTCGATGACATCATGCGCTATTCCTTCGGCATCCGCTGGGCGCAGATGGGCATGTTCCAGGTCTATCGCGTGGCGGGCGGCGAGGCCGGCATGCGTCACTTCATGGCGCAGTTCGGTCCGTGCCTGAAATGGCCGTGGACCAAGCTGATGGACGTACCGGAGCTGACCGACGAGCTGGTCGACAAGATCGCCGAGCAGTCGGACGCGCAGGCGCATGGCCTGTCGATCCGCCAGCTCGAGCGCATCCGCGACGACAATCTGGTCGCCATCATGGAAGCGCTGTCGAAGCAGAACAAGGGCAAGGGCTGGGGCGCCGGCGCGCTGCACAACGACTACACGAAGCGCCTCGCCAAGCTGGCATCGAACAAGCCGAAAGCCTCGAAGGCCGCCGTGAAGGCCAAGGCCGAAAAGCCGGTCAAGAAGGCCAAGACGCCCAAGAAAAAGAAGGGCTGAGGCAATGGATTTCGGCCTCACGGATGAACAGCGCCTGATCGTCGAGACGACGCGCGCCTTTGTCGAGAACGAGCTCTACCCGCATGAGGCGGAGGTGGAGCGCACCGGTGTGCTGCGCCCGGAACTGATCGCCGAGCTGAAGGCCAAGGCCATCGAGGCGGGGCTCTATGCAGCAAACATGCCGGCTGACGTTGGCGGCGCCGGACTCGATACGGTCACATGGCTGCTCTACGAGAAGGAACTCGGCCGCGCCAACTATGCGCTGCACTGGACCTGCGTGGCGCGCCCCTCGAACATCCTTTGCGCTGGCACAGAGGAGCAGCGCGAGAAATACCTCTTCCCCTGCATACGCGGCGAAAAATCCGACTGCCTGGCGATGACCGAACCCGGCGCGGGGTCCGATCTGCGCGGCATGAAGGCGACCGCCGTGCAGGATGGCGACGACTGGGTGCTGAACGGCACCAAGCATTTCATCAGCCATGCCGACATCGCCGATTTCGCCATCGTCTTCATGGCGTCCGGCGAGGAGGACACCCCGCGCGGCAAGCGCAAGAAGATCACCGCCTTTTTCGTCGACAAGGGCACCAAGGGCTTCAACGTACGCGATGGGTACAAGAACGTATCGCATCGCGGCTATACCAATTCGATCCTCGAATTCGACGATTGCCGGCTACCTTCCAGCCAGGTACTCGGCGAGGTTCACAAGGGTTTCGACGTTGCCAACAGCTGGCTTGGCGCGACCAGGCTTCAGGTTGGCGCGACTTGCCTCGGCCGCGCGGAGCGAGCGCTCGGACACTCCATCGACTATGCCGCGCAGCGTGAGCAGTTCGGCCAGAGCATCGGAAAGTTCCAGGGCGTGTCGTTCAAGCTGGCCGACATGGCGGTCGAGCTGAAGGCCGCCGAACTGATGATCCTTGAGGCCGGGTGGAAATACGACGCCGGAACGGTCACCGACCAGGACATGGCGATGGCCAAATTGAAGGCCACCGAGATGCTCGCCTTCGTCGCCGACGAGGCGATCCAGATCCATGGCGGCATGGGGTTGATGGACGAGCTGCCGCTTGAACGTATCTGGCGCGACGCGCGCGTCGAGCGCATCTGGGAAGGTACCAGCGAGATCCAGCGCCACATCATCTCGCGCGGGCTGCTGAGAGCGGTTGGGGGTTAGGCCGCTTACATGTCGCCCGCCCCGTTACGCGAGACCGACCTCTACCCGCCCGTCAAGCTGATGCTCGAGGGGCAGGGCTATGTCGTCAAGGGCGAAATCGGGGCGGCCGATATTGTCGCGCTGCGCGACGGTGAGGAACCTGTGGTCGTCGAGCTGAAGACAAAGTTCTCGCTGTCGTTGTTTCATCAGGCGGTACAAAGGCAGGCCTTGACGGATGCCGTGTATGTCGCCGTGCCGCGCGGCGAGGGCCGGCCGTTCATGAAGGCCCTAGCCGACAACAGGGTCCTCTGCCGGCGACTCGGGCTCGGGCTGATCACCGTGCGCATGCAGGACGGCTGCGTCGAGATTCACTGTGACCCGACGGCCTACAGGCCGCGCCAGTCGAAACCGCGAAAGGCGCGGCTGCTGCGCGAATTCGCTCGTCGTGTCGGCGACCCCACCAGCGGCGGCGCGACGCGTGTCGGCCTGGTCACCGCATATCGGCAGGACGCGCTGCTGTGCCTAAAGGTGCTTGAGCTCAATGGCCCGACCAAAGCCGCCGAAGTGGCGCGGCAGGCGCGCGTCAAGCATGCCCGCCGCCTGATGGCGGATGACCATTATGGCTGGTTCGAAAGGGTCGCGCCCGGCATCTATGATCTGACGCCCAAAGGCCGGATTGCCGTCACCGACTATGCCGGCGAACTGGAACGGCTCGACGCGGCGATCGAGCAGGCGACAGGCAAGGACGGGACAGTGGACTTCCGATGAGAGGCATGCGCGACATCTCCCGGCTCCTGCGCCCCGAATCGATCGCCGTCATCGGCGGCGGCTTCTTCGCGCCCAATGTCATCAAGCAATGCATCAAGATGGGTTTCGCCGGCGACATATGGCCGGTGCATCCCACGAAATCCGAAATCGAAGGCGTCCCCGCCTATCGTTCGGTCGGCGATCTGCCCGGTGCGCCAGACGCCACCTTCATCGGCGTCAACCGACACCTCACGGTGGACGTGGTGCGCGCCCTCAGTGGGCGTGGCGCGGGCGGTGCAATCTGCTTTGCCTCGGGCTTTCTCGAGGCTGGCGCCGATGACGCCGACGGGGCGCGGCTGCAGCAGGAACTGATCGAGGCCGCCGGCGACATGCCCGTCATCGGCCCCAATTGCTACGGCCTGATCAACTATGCCGATGGCGCGCTTTTGTGGCCCGACCAGCATGGCGGCCGCAGACTTGCGCCGGGCGAGCGCGGCGTCGCGATCATCACCCAGTCCTCCAACATTGCCTGCAACCTCACCATGCAGATGCGCGGCTTGCCCATCGCCTTCCTGATGACGGCCGGCAATCAGGCGCAGACGGGCCTGTCGGAAATGGCGCTCGGGCTGATCGAGGACGAGCGCGTCTCCGCTCTCGGTCTGCATATCGAAGGATTTGACTCGATTGCAGGTTTCGAGCGGTTGGCGGCGCGGGCGCGGGAGCTCCGGAAGCCGATCGTGGCGATGAAGGTCGGACGCTCGGAGCAGGCGCGCACGGCGACGGTCTCGCATACGGCCTCGCTTGCCGGATCCGACGCAGGTTCGGACGCTTTCCTCAAGCGGCTCGGCATTGCCCGGGCGAATTCGATCCCGTCCTTTCTCGAAACGCTGAAGCTGCTGCATGTGGTCGGGCCGCTGGCTGGCGGGAAACTCTCTTCGATGAGTTGCTCGGGCGGCGAGGCGTCGGTAATGGCCGACAGCGCCGAGGGCCGGTGCGTCGGCTTTCCGAAGCTCGACTCGGCGCACCATGCACGTGTGAAGTCGACGCTCGGTCCGCTGGTGACGATCGCCAACCCGCTCGACTATCACACCTTCATCTGGAACAACGTGCCGGCCATGACCCGGGCCTTTTCCGCGATGGCGTCGGGCGGCTTCGACCTCAACATGCTGGTTCTCGATTTTCCACGCTCGGACCGCTGCTCGGACGCCGACTGGTGGAATGCGGTGACAGCCTTTGAGGCAGCGTTGAAAGCCAACGCGGCACTTGGCGCCATCGTCGCCTCGATGGGCGAAAACCTCGCCGAATCCTATGCCGAGGGGCTGGTTGCCAAGGGCATCGTGCCGCTGCTCGGCATTGTCGAGGCGATGGACGCCGCCGAGGCGGCTGTGTCTATCGGCGCGGCTTGGGCCAAGGCGATGCCCTCGCCCTTGTGGAAAGGCCGAGCCGACGAACCGGGGCAAGCCGCAGGTCTCGCCCGTCATTCGGACCTCCACAACGGGGAGGGGAACGCAGGCACCCACCCTTCGGAAGCTGCGGCCAAGGCGACGCTCGCCGAGCGCGGCCTGCCAGTACCGAAGGGCATCGAGGCGGGTTCGACGGACGAGGCTGTGGCGGCGGCGCACGAACTCGGCTTTCCGGTCGCGGTCAAAGCGCTTGGCCTGGCGCACAAGAGCGAGGCCGGTGCGGTCAGGCTGAACCTGCGCGACGAGGCGGCTGTCCGCGAGGCGGCGCACCAACTGATCGGGCTCGGCAGCGGCCTTTATGTCGAGCGCATGATAGCGCATGGCGTCGCCGAGCTGATCGTCGGCGTGACGCGCGACCCGATATTCGGACCGGTGATGACGCTGGGCTCCGGCGGTGTGCTGGTCGAACTGCTGCGCGACAGTGCGACGCTGCTGTTGCCAGTAAGCCGGGCCGAGATCGAAACGGCCCTGCGCGGCCTGAAACTCTTCCCGCTTCTCGACGGCTATCGCGGCCGGCCGAAGGCCGATCTCGCCGCCACGATCGGAGCGATTTCCGGCATTGCCGATTTCGTGCTTGCGCATGCCGACCGTATCGAGGAACTCGACATCAACCCGCTCATCGCGTGCGAGGAGGGCAAGGGTGCCTTTGTCGCCGACGCGCTGCTGATTTTCACGGAGAATGGCCATGTCTGACGTCGTCAAAACCCGCCGCGAGGGCGGCATCCTGGAAGTCACCCTGGATCGACCCAAGGCCAACGCCATCGACCTGAAGACGTCGCGGCTGATGGGCGAGACCTTCAAGGCATTTCGCGACGACCCGGATCTGCGTGTCGCAATCGTCAAGACCGCCGGCGACAAGTTCTTTTCTGCCGGCTGGGACCTCAAGGCGGCAGCGGACGGCGACGCGGTCGACGGCGATTACGGCGTCGGCGGTTTTGCCGGCCTGCAGGAGCTGCGCGACATGAACAAGCCGGTGATCGCCTGCGTCAACGGCATGGCGGTCGGCGGCGGTTTCGAGCTGGCGCTGTCCTGCGACCTGATCTACGCGGCCGACCATGCCAGCTTCGCGCTGCCTGAAATCCGCGCCGGCACGCTGGCCGATGCCGCGACGCTGAAGCTGCCGAAGCGCATCCCCTATCACGTCGCCATGGACATGCTGCTGACCGGACGCTGGATGGATGTCGCCGAGGCGCATCGCTGGGGCCTCGTCAACGAGGTGCTGCCCAAAGACAAGCTCGACGAGCGCGTCTGGGAAATCGCCCGGCTGCTGGAGTCTGGCCCGCCGATGGTCTTTGCGGCAATCAAGGAAGTGGCGCGCGCCGCCGAGGGCATGACTTTCCAGGACGCAATGAACCGCATCACCAAGCGGCAATTCCCGACCGTCGACGCGCTCTATGGTTCGGAGGACGGCATGGAAGGGTTCCGCGCCTTCGCCGAAAAACGCGATCCCGTCTGGAAGGGAAAGTAAACGTATGGGAGGTCGACTGTGACCGACTACAAGAAACTGATCGACGCCGAGACCTGGGTCTATATGGACCGGGTCAATTCCTTCTATCCGCCCGACACGGTCGATTATACGATTGACCAGCAGCGCGAGGCCTACGACCGCATGTGCCGGGCGTTTCACGCCGGCAATCCGGCGGGCGTGACGGCCAGCGACGCGTCGATCCCGACGCCGGCCACGGACATCCCGGTCCGCATCTACCGCAAGGAAGAAAAGCCCAAGGCCGTGGTGCTCTATTTCCATGGCGGCGGCTTCATCCTCGGCGGTCTCGACAGCCATGACGATATCTGCGCCGAAATCTGCGACAGGACCGGCTTCGAGGTGGTTTCCGTCGACTACCGGCTGGCGCCCGAACATGTCCACCCCGCCGCTTTCGAGGATGCGCTGGCGGCGTTTGAATGGGCCGTGGCGATCTATCCGATGCCGATCGTGTTGTGCGGCGACTCGGCCGGAGGCAACCTCTGCGCCGCCGTCTGCCACGCGACACGCGGTCATCCAACGAGACCTGTCGGCCAGGTGCTGATCTATCCGGGGCTCGGGGGCGATCGCACGAGCGGCTCCTACGTGACGCATGCCGAGGCACCGCAACTGACCCTGCGCGATCTGGAATTCTACAAGCACATGCGCACCGGTGGCGCCGACCCGACCGGTGATATAACGCTGGCGCCGCTCGCCGACGCCGACTTCGCCAACCTGCCGCCGACGGTTCTTGTCACCGCCGAGTGCGACCCGCTGTCGTCGGACGGCCAGGCCTATGGCAGCCGCATCGTCGAGGCGGGCGGCCGCGCGGCCTGGTTCGAAGAACAGGGGCTGGTGCATGGCTATCTGAGGGCGCGTCACAGCGTGGCGCGGGCGCGGGCGAGTTTCACCCGCATTGTCGACGCGATCGGCGCTTTGGGCCGGAGTGAGTGGGTGTGGTAGGAAGTGAAGCCAAGCCTTTTCATTACCACGCCCCGTTTCCGGTCTGGCCATTGATCCTTGGAGTGTTCCCTTCGCCATGGTTCGCGAAGGTCGGGAAGCGGGCGACAGGGCCGCACCTCTCTAATAAACTAATGGCGCGGTAACCTGCGCCCGCCAGCGTTCTTGCCCCGGCAGACAGGGAGCAACGAGTTTCACGCACATGCCTCCGCCAGGGCCCGGGTTTTTGGATGAAAATGTCCAACCGCGCTACCGTTGCGCGGCCACCCGGCGCCGTC
>JBKJRE010000436.1:0-7141 GCA_046594775.1 Rhizobiaceae bacterium
GTCGATCATCCGGATCAGCCCGAGCCGTTCGGCCATGGATGCACGAATATGCTGCTCCATGCGCGGCACGGTGCGGGGCGCAATAATCGCGCGGCAATTGAATGACACTATTTCACAAAACGTATTGTACCCGCCCATGGCGACAACGCCCATCGCATCCTGCATCAATCCTTCGATGCGCGATTCGAAACCGATCGCCGTTACCCGATTTCCCAGCGCTTCGACACGTTGGTCGAATGCAAGTCGCCTTTCGCCGTTCAGGAAGGGACCATAGACAATCAAAGCCGCCGGCTTGAGCCCTGGATCGGTCTCGTAGGCGCGCAGCGTCCAGTCCACCAGGGCTTCTCCGTCCCCGCCACCGCCCGGCGTAACGAGCACGAAGGGGTCTTCCATCTGCGTTGCTGGCGTCTCGACGGGAGCAACGCGACGAAGATAGCCCGTGTAGTGCACCCGACTCTTGAAACTTTCCGAGATATCAAGGCTTTGCAGAGGGTTGTAGACGCTTTGATCGCCATAGATCCAGAATTGATCGTAGAATCGCTCCGCTACCTCGAGGGCGCCCTTTCTTTCCCACTCGATGGACACAGCCTCCGGAGAGTCGAGAACGTCACGAATGCCGAGGACGAATTTGGCGCGTCCCATCGCCTTCAGAAGTTCCAGCGTCGGGGTCAGTTCGCCGCGGAAGCCAGTGGGTTCCTTGTCGACGATCACCAGATCCGGATTGAAGGCCTTCGCCGCAGCCATGATAACGCTCGCGCGCAACGCAGTCGTCTGCTCGATATCCATGTTCAAGGACTCGGAGACATAGTCGGCTTCGGTGGTCTTTACGACGCCCGGCATACGAATGTGATCCACGCCCGGCGGGAAGGTAAATCGTCCGGCGACAGGTGAACCCGTGAGTATCAGGGCCGATGATTCCCGGAATGCGCCCACGAGCGCCTCCGCAATAGCGCGCGAGCGTCGGAGATGACCAAGTCCGAACGTATCATGGCTATAGAACAAGAAGCGCGGTGGGCGGCCGCTCGGCTGGACTCTTGAATGCATAGACAATCCCGCTTCTTGTCGACGGGCCCAGCAAATGAAAGGATCATTTGGAGCGCGCGCTACCAATAGCTGGCGGGGCCCGATTTGTGAATAGCGCCGCCCGACTCCACCCGTCGCCAAAATTGCCGGATGGGCTTCCTTGCCTGCCTGCGAGGCCTTATGTGGGAATTCCGGCCATTCGCCGGGAATGGTCATTGCAGGAAACGGTTTCGAAGGATTTGCATGAATACGGTAAAAACCGATGACGAGCGCATCGCCGGCTCCGGTCGGACGCTTGCCGAACATCTCGATATCGTCAAATCGTTGGAGACAGACCCGGAGGGGAGTCCCAAGGTAACCCTCGATTTCGAAAGCGGCGATCTGCGAGGCTGGAGCACTCGGCGCTTGCTGAAGCCATATTCGGCCGTGATCCAGAGCGATATCGTTAGGGTCGGCACAAATGCATGCAGGTTTGAAATCCGCCCTGGGGACCGCGTGTCGCAAGGTCTGCGCGCGGAGCTGCGCGACTGGTACAATGCACCGTTCGACATCGATATATGGTACGGTTTTTCGACCTATCTCCCGGCCGTCTTCGATCCCCCATCCGGTACTGGAGTCGTGCTGGCGCAATGGCACGACCAAGCTGAAATTGGCGATCCTTCAGGCAAACCGCCGCTGGCGATCCGCTATCTGGATGGGACATTGCGCTTTACGGGCGCATTTTCCGAAGTGGCGTCGCACAAGCCTGAAAGGCAGTATGTTTTTCACACCGTTTCCGGAATTGCTCACGACAAATGGCTCGATTTCGTATTTCGCGTCAAATGGTCTCGAACGGGCGATTCCCACATCGAAGCTTTTCTGGATGCGCAGCCTCTGTTCCGGTTTGATGGCCCACTAGGATATCGCAACCAGATAAAGGGCCCCTATTTCAAGTTCGGCGCCTATGCGAGCGACGATATCAACGCGCCGCTGGTGGTATACCACGACAACTATAGTCGCGCTGATTGCTTCGGGGCTGTTGATCCGGCCGTTTTGCATACTTCCCCGGACCTCGGATGAACGCTCTGAGCGACACTAGGAACTCGATCGCTGTCATGTATTTTTCCGGCCATGAGCCTGAGGCTCAGCCGCCCCGAGGCGGGTTCGGCAAAGTCAGCTTTCATCAGTTGCCGGACCTGGATCCTGACACGGTATCGGCCCAGCTTGCGGCCGTCGACTTGGCCAGCGAGGCCGGCGCCGAATGGATGATCGTGCTCGCTCCCGGCGTTTCGCTATCTGGCGAGGCCTTCAAACTGGTGGCGCCGGCTCTAACACTGCATGATGCGATATTTGGTGCAGCTCACGTGCTCCACAGTGAAGAACCGGTATCGCGTTTGACCCGACTTGCGTTCGATACTGCCGATCGGCTGCCGCATGCACTGCTCAATTGGTGGGTTCCGCAGACCCACATGGTGCGAACCCGGATCGCTCGGCACATTCTCGGAAAGATGGCAGGCAAAGGGGGCGCCAACTGGTGGCTCGACTATCTTTTCGAGCTTTGGCGCGAAGCCCTATGCCTGAAGTCCGCGCAGCCGTTGCTCGAACTGGACGCCGAGCCGCAAGGTCTGGGCGCGGAGGGTAGATCTGACGTGCTGCGCCGTTTGGCGGAAGAGCCCATATTCTTGCCGATCGTCCATGGCGATACCGTGTATCATTTGCCCTATACCGGGCGAAATGCGGGCATCGAACGAGAACAGTCGCGGGGCCAGTTCTTCGAGGCGATGGAACTTGAGGAGCTTCGCAAGGTGATCACGCCCGGAGCGCGCATCCTCGATGTCGGCGCTAACACGGGCAACCACACCATCTTCTTCGCCGGCCCTATGAAGGCTGGCCTGGTTGTGCCCTTTGAACCTTTTCCGGATGCCGCCGCTGCCCTTCGCGCCTCGGTGAAGCGCAACGGATTGACCAATGTCGACCTGTCGCATCTGGATGTCGGGGTTTCAGATCGCGCCGGACGCGCTACCTTGGTATTCTCGGTACGAGGGGGGCTTGGCGCAACGAGCCTGGTGTCCGATGCGAAAGGTGAAATCGGTGTCGCTACACTGGATTCGATGATATCGGGACCGATCGATTTCCTGAAGATCGATGTTGAGGGTATGGAAATGAATGCACTGGCAGGAGCGGCAAGGCTGATTGCCCAGTCGAAGCCGCTGATTTTCATCGAGATCGCCAACGCCAACACAACTGCCTTTGTCGAGTGGCTACGCGCTATGGAATACAAGGTGTTGCGGATATTTACCGACAAAGGTCACGCCAACTATCTGATCGCACCGGAAGGTCGGGCCTGATGCGCTTCCTCGTCACCGGAAGTGCAGGCTTCATCGGCTTTCACGTGACTAGGCGGCTGCTCAAGCAAGGGCATTCGGTCGTCGGCCTTGACGGGATGACGCCATATTACGACGTCGGGCTGAAGCGTCGGCGCCACGCGTTTCTGAACCAGATGCCGGGGTTCCTGGCGGTCGAGGCGATGCTTGAAGATGACGGTGCTCTGACCTTCGCCGCTGAGGGTGAAGCGCCGGACGTGGTGATTCACCTCGCTGCGCAGGCGGGGGTCCGTCACAGCATCGAAGCCCCTGGATCCTATGTCAGCGCCAATCTGGTAGGCATGCTGCAGGTGCTTGAATTTTGCCGCGCCATTAAGCCGAAGCACTTCGTGTTTTCGTCTACCAGTTCAGTCTATGGCATGTCGCCGAAGCCCGAATTCGTCGAGACAGATACCACGGACAGACCGGTATCGCTCTATGCCGCCACAAAGAAGTCGGGCGAGGTTATGGCTCACAGCTACGCCCATCTTTTCAATATTCCCACCACGGTGTGCCGCTTCTTCACTGTCTATGGCCCGAACGGTCGCCCAGACATGTCCCTGTTCAAATTTGTACGCGCGATCCTCAACGAAGAGCCGATTGACGTGTTTGGCGAAGGCAAGCACGAACGCGACTTCACCTATATTGACGATCTCGTGGAAGCGATGGTGCGGTTGGTGGACTGCGTTCCGGAGACGGGCAATCCGATCCTGCAGGAAGGCATCACGGATACGCTGTCATCGGTCGCGCCCTATCGTGAGGTCAATATCGCCGGTGGCAGGACAGTTGGGTTGATGCACTACATCGATCTGATCCAGGAGATTCTGGGCAAGCGCGCCCGCTTGAATATGCTGCCGATGCAGCCTGGTGATGTGGTGCGCACGACCGCGTCGCCGGCATTGCTTGAGGCGCTGACCGGATACCGCCCTGATACGGAGATCAGACAGGGGCTGGAAAAGTTCATCGAGTGGTATTTGAGCGAGATACACCCGGCTCGTGGACAGCATGCCTCGCAATGAATCTTGATGGCAAGAAAATCGCCGTCATCGGGCTCGGCTATGTCGGCTTGCCGTTGGCTATGGAATTCGCCAAGGCCCGGACAGTTGTCGGGTTCGATATAAGAGCTGCACGGATCGAGGAACTGAACGCCGGCCGGGATGCGACGCTGGAGGTCGACGCGGCGGATCTGCATGCGGCCGAGCGCATCGAGTTTACATCCGGAGCGGAAATGCTGCGCCAATGCGGCATCTTCATTGTGACAGTCCCGACGCCGATCGATCGCGCCAACCGTCCCGATTTGTCCCCTTTGGTCAGGGCGACCCAGACGGTAGGTAAGGCGATGACCGGCGGCGCCGTGGTGATTTACGAATCCACGGTCTATCCTGGCTGCACACGGGATGTATGCGTGCCAATTCTCGAGGAGGCTTCTGGACTGAAGCTGAACGAGGGCTTCTTCGTTGGCTACAGCCCCGAACGCGCCAACCCCGGCGACCGGGCGCATAGGCTCACCAACATAGTCAAGGTCACGAGCGGATCGACCCCCGAGGCAGCAGACGCGATTGATGCTCTTTACGGGTCGATTGTGACGGCGGGTACCCACAGGGCGAGTTCGATCGAGGTGGCAGAGGCTGCGAAGGTGATCGAGAACACGCAGCGCGACCTCAATATCGCGCTGATGAATGAACTCGCCATCATCTTCAATCGTCTCGGCATTGATACGCTTGAAGTGCTGGAGGCGGCCCAGACGAAGTGGAATTTCTTGCCCTTCAAGCCTGGACTTGTGGGCGGGCACTGCATCGGCGTGGACCCCTACTATCTGACTCACCGGGCTCAGGAAGCAGGCTATCACCCCGAGGTGATCCTCGCCGGTCGGCGGAGCAATGATGGGATGGGACGCTATGTGGCCGACCGGGTTGCGCGGCTGATGATGAAGCGGGGCTTTCCAGTGGTGGGTAGCCGCGTTCTGGTGATGGGACTGGCTTTCAAGGAAAACTGCCCCGATATCCGCAACTCAAAGGCCATAGATATCGTGCGCGAACTGGAGCAATTCAACGCACAGGTCGACGTCTGGGATCCGTGGGTTCCGCTTGAAACCGGATCTGGTGAAATGGGAACGGGTTTTCTGAATGCACGGCCGGAAGCTGACAGTTACGACGCTGTGATCGTCGCGGTCGGCCACCAGCAATTCGTTCAAACAGGGATTTCTGGCGTCCGGGCCCTTGGGAAGCAGGGGGCAGTACTCTTTGACGTGAAGGGCATTTTCGCCAAGGATGACAGCGACGGACGCCTATAGCGCACCCGATGTCAGCGTCGCTGGCATTTTACACGGCTACATGGTCGCCCCGATCTGCCAGGGCACGAACTCGTTGTCACCGTAGCCCAGCTCTTCCGATTTGGTCTTCTTGCCGGACGCGACGGCCAGAATCTCGCGGAAGATCTCCTCGCCCTTCTCCTGCAGGGTCACGCCGTCAAGAATGTCGCCGCAGTTGAGGTCCATGTCGTCTACCATGCGCTCATACATCGGCGTGTTGGTCGCCAGCTTGATCGACGGCGTCGGCTTGCAGCCGTAGGCCGATCCACGGCCGGTGGTGAAAGCCAGAATATTTGCGCCGCCTGCGACCTGGCCTGTCGCCGCAACCGGGTCGTAGCCAGGCGTGTCCATGAACACAAAGCCCTTTTCAGTCACCGGGTCGGCATAGTGGTACACGGCATTCATCGTCGTTGACCCACCCTTCGCTGCTGCTCCCAGCGACTTCTCGAGAATGGTCGTCAGTCCGCCCAGCTTGTTTCCGGGCGAAGGATTGTTGTTCATTTCCATATTGTTGCGGGCTGCATAGTCCTCCCACCAATGGATGATCTCGATCAACTTCTCACCGACTTCCTTGTTCCTGGCCCGTCGCGTGAGCAGGTGCTCGGCGCCGTAGATCTCAGGAGTTTCGGAGAGGATCGCGGTGCCGCCGTTTTTCACCAGCATGTCAACCGCGACGCCAAGCGCCGGGTTGGCGGTGATGCCCGAATAGCCGTCCGAACCCCCGCACTGCAAAGCCAGCATCAGGTCCGAAGCCGGAAGGGTCTCGCGCCGCGCGGAATTCACGGTTGGGAGCATCGCCCTGACCGCCTCCACGCCAGCCGCCACCGTCTTTTTCGTGCCGCCAACCTCCTGGATCGTCATGGTCCTGAAGGTCTCGCTCTCCTGCACGCCATAGGCCTCCTTGAAGCGCGGAATCTGAAAACCTTCGCATCCGAGCCCGACCATGACGACGCCGCCCATGTTCGGGTTGGTCGCATATCCCCAGGTGGTCTTCTTCAATGTGTCAAAAATGACGCCGCGATAGTCGATCACACAACCATTTGCCTGTTTGAGCGCAACGATGCCATCGATATTGGGGTAATCGTCGAGGACGCCGGAGCGCTCGATCTCCTTGGCGATGAACCCGGCAACGGTCGTTGAGCAGTTTACGCTGGTGAGAATGCCGACATAGTTTCGGGTGCCTGCCTTGCCGTTGGCCCGGCGAAAACCCTGGAACGTTGCCTGTTCCTCGACTGGCAGCACGTTTTCAGGCCGGGCGCCCTGGGCAATCTGGTAATCGCGCTCGAACGCGCCGTGCTCAGGACCCATATCGCAGTTGTGTTCGTGCACCCAGTCACCCGGGACAATCGGCTGGCTTGCGAAGCCGATGATCTGGCCGAACTTCCTGACCGGTTCGCGCTTGGCGATCGGCACGACCGCCACCTTGTGGCCGAAGGGTATGCGTTGACGCGCGATGACGCCCTCT
>JBKJRE010000541.1:0-4928 GCA_046594775.1 Rhizobiaceae bacterium
AACGGCGCCGGCAAGTCGACCCTCACCAAGGTCATGGCCGGCGTCGTCGAACCGACCGGCGGCAGCATGAGCTATCGCGGCAAGACCGTACGCTTTTCAAGTCCGAACGAGGCATTGCAGGCCGGCATAGCCATGGTTTTCCAGGAGACCAGCCTGGTGCCTTCCATGACCGTGGCGCAGAACCTCTATCTCGGCGCCGAGGGCTTTCTCAACCGCCTGCGCGGCACCTACATTTCGGCGCAGCAATTCCTGCAATCCCTGAATTTCGCTGTCGATCCGACGGCCATGGTCGAAACGCTGGGCGCAGCCAAGCGCCAGATGGTCGAGATCGCCCGCGCCGTGCATCACGAGGCCCGCGTCATCATCTTCGATGAACCGACCGCGGCCCTCACGCCCGAGGAAAAACGACACTTCTTTGCCCTGGTGCGTCGGCTGAAGTCGCGCGGCGTATCGATCGTGTTCATCAGCCACGCGCTGGAAGAGGCGCTGCTGCTGTCCGACCGCATCACCATCCTGCGAGACGGCGAACTGGTGGCCACCGGTCCAACGTCGGAATTCGACCGCGACAAGATCATCGCCGCCATGGTCGGCCGCACCCTGTCGGGCTCGCTCTATCGCAAGCGCGACGCCGCCAGCCTGCGCAAGCCGGGACGCAAGGTGCTTTCGGTGCAGGACATCTCGATGGGCAAGGCGGTGCGCAACACCTCGTTCTCGGTTTTCGAGGGACAGGTCACCGGCGTGTTTGGCCTGATCGGATCGGGCCGCACCGAAACGTTCAAGATCATCGCCGGCATCTACAAGCGCGACTTCAGCCGCGGCGGCAAAATCGTGCTCGACGACAAGCCGGTGCGATTCTACACGCCGGCCGAGGCGGTGCGCGGCGGCATCGCCTATGTCACGGAGGACCGCAAGTCCGAAGGCATTTTCGAGACCATGTCGATCGGCGAGAACCTGTTCGGCGGCCTGCTTGCCGCAGGTCGCGAGAGCGGCAGGGTCATCCGCAGCCGCAGCATCCGGGAACTCGCCGAGGAATGGACCGGCCGCCTGAACATCAAGACCATCAACGCCGACGCGCGGGTTGTCGAACTGTCGGGCGGCAACCAGCAGAAAGTGGTGATCGGCAAGGGTCTGATCCAGAAGCCCCGCATCGTGATCTTCGACGAACCGACGCGCGGCGTCGATGTCGCGGCCATCGCCGAGATACACCAGATCATCAACGATCTCGCCGATGCGGGCCTCGCCGTGGTGATGATCTCCTCCTATTTGCCGGAGATCACCAACCTGTCCGACCGTATCCTTGTCTGCCGCCAGGGCCGCATCGTCGAAGAACTGACGCCGGTCGAGGCGACCGAAGAAAAGATCATGTACGCCGCCGTCCATTGAGACGCGGCAATCTGTGAGCCGACCGGGTCAGGTCCGGAAAAATGGGAGAACGCCATGGCGACCGTGACACTTCTGAGCGACAGCGAAGCCGATGCCATTCCCGGCGTGAAGGCCGTGTTCGACGACATACGCGCGACGCGCAAGAGCGACTTCGTCAACAATTTCTGGCGCGGCCTTGCCCATGATCCGGTGACGCTCAAGCGCACCTGGGAAAGCCTGAAACAGGTGATGACCGGCGAGACCGTGCTGCCCCCCGTGGTCCAGGAGATGATCTATATCGCCGTTTCCACCGCCAATGGCTGCAACTACTGCATTCACTCGCACACCGCCGCGGCCCGCGCCAAGGGCATGACCGGGGTGCAACACGCGGAGCTGCTGGCGATCATCGGGCTGGCCGCGCAGACCAATCATCTGGTCACTGCGATGCAACTGCCTGTCGATCAGGCGTTTCTTGTGGAAGGCTGAAGCCCGACCTTCGGCAGAAGCCGCGATCAGCTGCGCCGAAGCCTCCGCCCAGACGTTGAGGCGTCGGGAGGAGCGCGCTACTTCAACAGGCCTGCCTTGCGCAGCGCATCCTCGATGATGTGACGCACGCTACCCGGCGAAGGGTCGGATGCGGCATGAGCGGTTTCAACTGTCGTCTTACGTGCAGCCGCTGCACCAGACTCCCGCCGGCCTACCGGCGCAATCATGGAGAAGGCGCGCAAGGCGGTGCTTCCTTCCCTCTCCCCGACAATGCCCCAGAATTTGCCGATATGGAGCGTTGAGGATATGCCGGCGTCGATCATGAAGGGAGCACTGTGGCTCAGGCCATCGGCCGTATCGAGAGGCGTGCCGTGCGCCATGCCCTGCACCACATAGTGCTCGATCACTTCCTGGCCTTCGTCGTTCTCCCACACCATGCGCCGGTGCCCGTCCACGTTCTTCTCGCGACTGGCCTTTGCTGAAACGTCATGCACGCCTCGCCACTGGCTGACGGTGAGGCTTGCATTCGAAGCCGCCACCGTCTGGTCGGCGCTGCCATGCCATACAGAAATGCGCGGCCACCGACCGGTATGGTCAGAGGCCTGGGCCAGTCTCTGTTGCAATCCGCTTTGCGCGGGGGCGCCATGTCCGCGCATCCGATCAAACGCCTCCGCGACGGAAGCGGCGATGCCGTAGGGCAATCCGGCGATGATGGCGCCGCCGGAAAACACTTCCGGGTAAGCGGCAAGCATCACGTTAGCCATGGCGCCGCCAGCCGACAGCCCGGTGATGGATATCCGGTCGCGGTCGATGCCATGCGCAAGGACGGTGGCCTCGATCATCTGCCGGATCGAATGCGCTTCGCCTTGGTCGCGGGTGATGTCGCCCGGAACGAACCAGTTGAAACAGATGTTGGCATTGTTTGAGCGCCGTTGCTGGGGATAGAGCACGGCAAAGCCTTCACGGTCCGCAAGCCGAGACCATCCCGCGGCGTGGTCATAGCCGGCTGCGGTCTGCGTGCAGCCGTGCAGGACCACCACGAGCGGTGCGTTCGACGTAAGCGATTCGGGCAGATAGATGCGTGCATCGAGCTGGCCCGGATTGGAGCCGAAGGCCGGCGCGTCGGACAGCCGGTCATCACCCGCGGCCGGATGCAAGAGGCTTCTCTTGTGATTGGCGGAAAGCCGCGCGATTGTGTCTGCCAGGTTTCTCATTCTTGCGTCTCCTTCAGGCCAACCATCCAAAGTCGACTGAGTGAAACGCCCACCTAGCCCGTTCGTTGCTGCACTGCACAATAAATTTTCGAATCGATAGCGCGTCGCAGCAATCCTACTGCGCGCCGGCGTGCGGGGCGGGTTCTTCGGTGGATATTGCGTCGGTCGTGCGCTCCTGCAGATCCGCCGCGCCGTCGGTCCGCTCGATCGTGATGTTGATTGGGCCTGCCTCGATCTGGCCGAAGGGAGATGCGAAGGCGATCTCGGCCGCATCCCTGCCGACCCCTATACGGATCAGCCCGTCGAGATTGGCCTGCCTTGTGCCGTCGAAAAGCCACCAGCGACCGCTGAGATAGGCCTCGAACACGGCATGGAAGTCGCTTGGCTGCAGGCCATGCGCATAGCAACTGACGAAGCGCGCGGGAATGTTGAGCGCCCGGCAGAAGGCTATGCCGAGATGTGCAAAGTCACGGCATACGCCGGCGCGCAGGATAAGGCTTTCGTCCGCTGTCGTCTGCTGGTTCGATGAGCCGCGCTGATAGTCGATATTGTCGTAGAGCCAGTTGCAGATCGCAGTGACGCGCTGATGCCCGGGCGGCAATTGGCCGAACTCGCGGTAGGCGAATGCCGCCAGCCGGTCCGAAGACACGAATCGCGAAGGCAGCAGAAAAGGCATGATGTCGAGGGGAAGCTCTGCGAGCGGCATTTCCTGGATGGTTGTCGGGTCGGCGCGGAACACGTCGAGCGAGACCTCGGCCTCGTATTTCACATTGAGCGGTCCAGCCTCGGCGGCGACGCTGACATAGCGATTTCGAACATCGGGCACGATGTAGGTACGACGGTCGAGGTCGGGCGTAAACAAGAGTCTTTCGGAGAGACCCTGATGGCGCTCCAGCCTTGCCACCTCGATGTTGAAGATGAACACCGTCGGCGCCATGACCTGATAGGATAATTCGCAACCCAGTCTGTAGCATACGCTCATCTGCGGAGCCTTCAATCTGGCCAGCGCCTGGCCGTCTGGGGTCAGGACCCTGATGTCTCTCCACGGCCGGCTTCTGCCATTGCCGCTGTGCAAGCCGTCTCAGCGGCACATCGCTTTGCACCATGCCATTTATGGCCGGGCACGAAAGCGTTTCCCGGCACCATGCACCCGATACCGGAGAATGGCGGTCGGGTCCCCTGACTTTGGCCTACATCTTGACCTTTGTCTCGCGCGCCCAGAGACGCAATTTGCGGCAAGTCGCGACAAATGCCGCCACGTCCTTGTTCGAGCCGAGCAGCAGGACGCCTTCGTCCGGTTCAACGCCAGCCTTGTCCAGCAGCGGTCTGGCGGCTTCGACATGCGCAATGAACTTGCAATGCGCAAAGGCGTCGGCCACGAAATCGCGTGCCGTGGATTCCCTAGACAGTTTCTCGGCGCCTTCCGGGCTGACGATAAGCGCCACGGCGTCGTAGAGCACCGACGGCCCGCCATCAATCATCTGCTTGCCGGGTATATGCGTCCCGTCGGCGGCTTCGACCCCACCAATCTTCGGCGCGATGATTTCCATCATTGCGCCTTCCTTCTTCAGCGCCGCCTCGAGCCGCTTGACCAAGTCGCCATCGCAGCCATCGCTGACAAGCACGCCGACCTTTCGACCCTCGAAGCTGCCGGGGCCGTTCTTGACGATGGACAGCTTGTCGGAAGCCGGGAGGTCGTCCCGCGGCTTGACCGCAGCATCTGCCGGCGCAGGCATCTTGGCGAGGCCCAGCCTGTCGGCTACTGTCTCTGCCAGGGCTTCGTCGATGTTCAGCAAATGCGACACGATGCGCTCGCGGATTGCCGGCGTCTCGACCTTCGACAGTTCGAAGGTAATCGCGGCCGCG
>JBKJRE010000225.1:0-5220 GCA_046594775.1 Rhizobiaceae bacterium
GCCAAGATGACCCAGCCGGCGCCGCAGCCCGCTCCCGCGCGCGCCAAACCGGCCGATCCGCTGGTTCAGGCCGTGCGCAAGACGGCCGTCGTCAAGGACGGCAGCGAGGGCTACGACGCCAGCCATATCGAGGTGTTGGAAGGCCTGGAGCCTGTGCGCCGCAGGCCGGGCATGTATATCGGCGGCACGGATGAAAAGGCGCACAGGCTCCAGGCCTTCGAGTACCTCGATATGGCTGGCATCGTAGCCTTCGCTGCCATCTTTTTGTTGCGCGCTACGCTTGGCCATGGACTGGATGATCGGATCAAGCGGCCGTGACGCCGGACGCGGTGCGGCGGCTGGCTTGCCCAGTTTTGCGAAGAGATCGTTGCTGTCGTCCATGCTGACCAATCATTGCGGGCTGCGAATCAGCGCCAATACTGGCACGAGCGGCCCCGGCAGGAACAGCGGCGCCCGCACCTGGAGCGCCCTAACCTCAGGGACCGGACCAAACGGCCCGATCCCGTTATTCGTCCTTTGCGCTAACCTATTCCGCCGCGCCCAGATATTCCGAGGCAGGCGGACATGAACATACCAGGTTGCGGTCGCCGCCGACATTGTCGATGCGCGACACAGGCGGCCAGTATTTGGCGGCCGCGCCGGTTTCCCCTGCAGGGAAGGCCGCTTCCAGACGGGTATAGGGATGGTGCCATTCGGCCTCCAGCGTGTCGCTGGCGGTATGCGGCGCATTGACCAGCGGATTATCATCCTTGGACCATTCACCAGTCGCCACGCGCGCCGCCTCGCTGGCGATTGCGATCATGGCGTCGCAAAACCGGTCGAGCTCGTGCTTCGGTTCGGATTCGGTCGGCTCAACCATCAGCGTTCCCGCCACCGGCCAGGACATTGTGGGTGCGTGAAAACCATAATCTATCAAACGCTTGGCAATATCCTCGACAGTGATGCCGGCGCTTTCCTTCAGGATGCGCGTGTCCAGAATGCACTCATGGGCGACGCGCCCGTTGCGTCCCTTGAACAGCACCGGAAAATGCGCGCCCAGCCGTGCGGCCATATAGTTTGCATTCAGGATGGCCATTTCGGTTGCCTTCTTGAGGCCCGAACCGCCCATCATGCGTATATACATCCAGGTGATCGGCAGGATTGACGCGCTGCCGAAAGGTGCGGCGGCGACAGCCGGCCGGTCTCTTTCCACGACATGGCCTGGCAGATAGGGCGCAAGATGCGATTTGACGCCGATCGGGCCGATGCCCGGCCCGCCTCCGCCATGAGGGATGCAAAATGTCTTGTGCAGATTCATGTGGCAGACGTCTGCGCCGATGTCGCCGGGCCGCGCCAGCCCGACCAGCGCATTGAGGTTTGCACCGTCGAGATAGACCTGGCCTCCATGTTCATGCACCAGCGCGCAGATGTCGCGCACACCCTCTTCGAAAACGCCATGGGTGGAAGGATAGGTTATCATCAGGGCGGCCAGGTTTGCCGCGTGTTCGCTCGCCTTGGCGCGCAGATCCTCGAGGTCGATATCGCCCTCGTCGGTGCAGCGCACAACGACCACCCGCATTCCTGCCATGCTGGCGCTGGCCGGATTGGTGCCGTGGGCCGAGGAGGGGATGAGGCAGACCGTCCGGTTTTCATCGCCGCGTTGGCGGTGCCATGCGCGAATGGCCAGAAGCCCGGCATATTCCCCTTGGCTGCCGGCATTGGGTTGAAGGGAGACGGCGTCGAAACCGGTAATCTCGCGAAGCCAGGCTTCCAGGTCGTTAAACATCTTGCGATAGCCGGCCGAGTGAGCCTTTGGCGCGAACGGATGCAAATTCGCGACAGACCGCCAGCCGACAGGCATCATCTCGGCCGCGGCATTCAGCTTCATGGTGCACGAACCGAGCGGAATCATGGTTCGATCGAGGGCAAGGTCCTTGTCGGCCAGCCGCCTGAGCAGCCGCATCATGTCGGTTTCCGACCGGTTCTGGTGGAACACGGGCTGCGTCAGGAAGGCTTTGTCTCGGGCTTTTCCAGGAAGTTTTGCCTGGGAGGAAGCCGGTGGGGTCACGCCGAAAAGGCCCGCGATCGCGTCAAGGTCGGCCTCGGTGGATGTTTCGTCGAAGCTGACGCTCACATGGTCGTCGTCGATCTTTCGAAGCAGCAGGCCGGATTCTTCGGCTTTAGAGACGATGCTTGCGGCCTTGCCTTCCAGTGCAACGGTGACTGTGTCGAAGCGCAGGTCGCCGATGATCGACACGCCGGCAGCCTCAAGCCCCTCAGCCAAGCGGCATGCGAGCCCGTGAACATGCGAAGCGATCTGCTGAAGGCCTTCCGGTCCATGCCAGATCGCATAGGAGGCCGCCATGTTGGCGAGAAGTGCCTGTGCGGTGCAGATATTCGATGTCGCCTTGTCGCGCCGGATGTGCTGTTCGCGCGTCTGGAGCGCCAGGCGATAGCCCGGCCGCCCGTGCGCGTCGGTCGATTGGCCGACCAGCCGCCCCGGCATAAGCCGCGTCAATTTATCGGAAACAGCGCAATAGGCGGCATGCGGACCGCCAAAACCCATCGGCACGCCGAAGCGCTGCATCGAGCCGACAGCGATGTCGGCGCCAAGCTTGGCCGGCGTTTCGGTCAGCGCTAGCGCCAGCGGATCCGCGACGAAGACAACCAGCGCGCCCGCGGATTGAGCGGCTTTGATGGCGCCGCCGTGATTGCCATACACGCCATGCGTGTCGGGGCAGGGCACCAGCAGCGCGGCGGTGTCGTCGTCGATCGCATCGCCATCGATCAGAATCCCGAGCGATTCGCCGCGCGTGCGCACCACGTCGAGAACCTGCGGGTGCAGCGGCCCGGCCAGTGCCACCCGGCTCCTCTTTTCGCGATGGTGTCGCCAGGCGATCCCCACCGCTTCCGCCGCTGCGGTGGCTTCGTCCAGCAGCGATGCCGAAGCTACGGGCAGACCTGTCAGTTCCGTCACGAGGGTCTGGAAATTGAACAGCATTTCCAGCCGGCCCTGGCTGATCTCCGCCTGATAGGGCGTGTAGGCCGTGTACCAGGCTGGGTTCTCGAAAAGGTTGCGTTGGATAACGGGAGGCACAAGGCAGCCATGATAGCCCGCCCCGATGAAGCTCTTCATCACCATGTTTTCGCCCATCGTGGAGCCGAGTTCGGCCAGCGCCTCGGCCTCGCTTGCACACTCCGGCAGGTTCAGCGCTCGGTCGAGTCGGATGGACTTCGGAACGGCCTGCGAGATCAGTGTCTCGATGGACGGGACGCCAATAACGGCGAGCATCGCGCGCGCGTCAGCGTGGCCCGGCCCTATATGACGGTCGGCGAAACTGTGTGTGGAAGGTGTCATCGATATGCTCCAGTGCCTAGCTGACAAGAGCTTTGTAGCCGGCCTCATCCATCAGGCCGGCAAGCTGGGTCTCGTCGGCCAGCTTCATTTTCCACAGCCAGCCATCGCCGGTGGCTGCCGAATTCACCAGCGCCGGTTCCGACGACAGGGATGAATTGGCTTCTGTTATCTCGCCGTCCGCGGGGGCGTAGACGTCCGACGCAGCCTTGACGGACTCAACCACCACCGCCACGTCGCCCTTCTTCATGGTCTTGCCTGTGTCAGGCAATTCGACGAACACCAGATCCCCCAGCTCCCCCTGGGCATAGTCGGTGATGCCGACGGTAGCGACGCCTCCCTCCACGCGGATCCATTCATGGTCTTCGGTATAATAGGTGGTCGGCATGGCGTTATCCTTTGCGATAGTGGTGTGGCGTGAAGGGAAGGGAATGGACCGCGACGGGGATACGCGTCCCGCGAACATCGGCGAACAGCACTGTGCCGGGTTTGGCGAGAGCGGCCCTGACGTAGCCCATGGCGACCGGGTGCCCGACAGAAGGGCCGAAACCGCCTGACGTGACGCGGCCGGCCACCACGCCGTCGGCATCCGTCAGGGACGTTCCGGCGCGCACCGGCTGGCGGCCATCCGCTTTGAGGCCGACACGCTTCTCGCTGGCCTCGTCCTTCAGGACTGAAGCCAGCGCGGCTGCTCCCACGAACGCGCCGCCTGATCGAAGCTGTTTCGGTATCGCCCACATCAGACCGGCAGAGGCCGGGTTGTCGCCAGTCGTAATATCCTGTCCGTGCAGGCAAAGTCCTGCCTCGAGGCGCAGGCTGTCGCGTGCCGCCAGGCCGATCCACATGACCCGTGGGTCTGCCAGAAGCTCGTTTGCTAGTTGTCTGGCGTCGCTTTCCGGCAGCGCGATCTCGAAACCGTCTTCACCGGTGTATCCGGAACGGCTCATGAACCAGCCGGGACGCGGTTCCTGTCCACGCATGAATGTCATGGCGCCGGTTTGGATGCCGGCGGCAGACAGCACGGCCTCCGCTTCCGGCCCCTGGACGGCCAGAAAGACCCGGTCCAGCGGGTTGATGGTCGCGTCAAAATCTTTCGCCAAAGACCGCAGATGGGTTTCATCGGCTTGGGCATTGCCGGCGTTCGCGACCAGAATGAACCGTTCTGGAGCCAGCCTGGTGACGATCAGATCGTCGATGATGCCGGCGGATTCATCCAGCAAGAATGTGTATTTGGATTGTGAGATGTCGAGCGCGTCCGGCTCGAAAGGACACGCCCGGCCGAGCAGCGCAGCTGCCCCCGGTCCGGAGATATCGAACAGCTTCATGTGGGAAATATCGAACAGCCCCGCATGATTGCGGGTGTGAAGATGCTCCTTCATGACGCCTGCCGGATAGGTGAGCGGCATAGACCACCCGGCAAAGGCCCCGAAACGGGCTCCTGCCGACCTGTGCAAATCGTCTAGTGGAAGGGTCTTCGAATTTTCGCCCGTCATGACATCTCCAGAGACACACGCAAACGGCCGCGAATGGCGACCAGTCCGTGCCCCTCTGTCGGAAGCCTGAGAGACTCGCACAACCGGAACTCTGTCGGCTGCGCTTACACCTTCGGCGCGGGGACCAAGCCCCGACTTTCCAGAGTGTCTTTCCCGTCTACGGTTCTTTTGCCTGAGAGATTTCGGGCGATTTCCCCTTCGGCGACAGCTTCCGCTGTTCTCTCCCGCAAACAGGTAGAGCCCCCTGAGGAACTCTCGACTAATCGACGCTAGCCCAAGCCGGAAGATTTGTCACCTGCACCTTTGGAAGCATGCTGCGTCAACGAGGCCAAACGGCTTGTCGAACGCATCGGCGGAAACGGCGGCTTGCGGGAAAACGAGCGGGTTCTGCTG
>JBKJRE010000279.1:0-7129 GCA_046594775.1 Rhizobiaceae bacterium
AGTTCGACATCACCGACGGCGCATTCCTGCCAGACGGCGACCTGCTGCTGCTGGAGCGCAGTTTTTCCATGGCTTCGGGCGTCAAGATGCGGCTGCGGCAAATAGAAGGCGCCGGCATCGCCAAGGGCAAGGTGGCCGACGGCCCCATACTTTTCACGGCCGACATGAGCTACCAGATCGACAATATGGAAGGTCTCGACGTATGGACCCGCGCCGACGGAGCGCTGATGGTTTCGATGGTCTCAGACGACAACCACTCCATCCTGCAGCGCAACCTCTATCTGGAATTCATTCTGCACCAGGACTGATCCTGTGGAACGGCGGCCTTGGCTGCTTCTATGGCTTGTTGGCCGCCAACCATATCGTATGCCGCGCGCCCCGCTTGCCGCGCGCCCGTACCGCGAATTCCTCGACTTCGAATTCCGTCTGCCGTAGACGCCGGGTGAACCTGTCGTCGGGTCGGGAAGACCAGACCGCAAGTACGCCGGAACCCCTGAGGGCGTTCCTGGCGGCAGCCAGGCCCGACGCGTCGTAGAGTCTGTCGTTGGACTTGCGCGACAGGCCTTCCGGTCCGTTGTCGACGTCGAGCAGAATCGCATCGTAGGCATCCGTGCTCGACCTGATCAGTTGGCCGACATCGACCTCCTCTACGGTCACCCGATGATCGTCAAGGCAGGGTCCAAACAGTTCCGCCATCTCGCCGCGGGCCCAGTCGATGACCGCGGGAACTATCTCGGCGACATCGACGCGAGCGTCCTCGCCCAGTTCGGCAAGCGCGGCGCGAAGCGTGAAGCCCATTCCGAGCCCGCCGATCAGCATCTGCGGCTTTGCACGACGGGCAATTTTAGAGCAGGCGAGTTTTGCCAGCGCTTCTTCGGAGCCGCCAAGCCGGCTGTTCATCAGTTCGTTTGCGCCGAGCATGATGGAGAATTCGCTGCCGCGCCGCTTAAGCCGGAGGTTTTCCCCGCCGCCTGGAACCACGGCGGTCGCGAGATTGACCCAGGGGATCACGCTGCCAGCGCCGGCTGCGTCCATCTGGCTGCAATCAGCCGGTAGGGAATGAGCGCGACAACCGCGATGGCGAGCTTGACCGACAGGTCGCCCAGCGCCCAGGATATCCAGCGTGGTGGATCAACCGCCAGTACGCCGACGAGCGGCGCGTTCTCCAGGGCAAAGCCGTCATTTGGCCCGACAAAGGCGAAGGTCGCGGCAAAGGCGATGCCGAAAAAGATCATCGTGTCGACGATCGAGCTCGACAGTGAGCTGAAGACCGGGGCACGCCACCAGGAGCGCTGGCGCAGCCAGTTGAACACGGTGACGTCAAGCAACTGGGCAACCAGAAAGGCCGAGCCAGAAGCTGTTGCAATGCGCAACAGACGGCCCGGCTCGGTTTCGAACGATGTCAGGCCATATCGGTAAAGCAGCGGTGGAACGATGATCGAACACGCAACCGCCACGACGAAGCCGACGAACACGATACGCCGCGCTGGCGCCGGGCCGTAACGCCGGTTGGCGAGGTCCGTTACCAGGAAGGCGAGGGGATAGGTGAAGGCGCCCCAGGTTAGGATGTCGGCCAGCGCGATGCCGCCGAGTTGCCCCTGAACGGGGAACTGGACGAGAATATTAGAGGCCACGACAACGAGGGCCATGGCTGCAACGAAGGGCACGTAGGAATGGAAGCGCAGCATTTTTTTATCCTGGGTGATGGAACCAGTCAGGCGGCAGGGGCGCCGCCTGAAATCAAAATCAGGCAGCGACCGGGTCGGTATCCTGCTCGGCGGTCTTCTTGGCAATCTGCTTCTTCAGAAGCCGAGCGCGCTGCGAAAGTTCAGCGACATCGGCTTTGGCCAAAAATGCATCGAGACCGCCGCGGTGCTCCACCGTGCGCAAGGCATTTGCGCAGATGCGAAGGCGAACATTCTGGTTCAGCGCCTCGGAGATCAGCGTCACCTTGAGGAGGTTCGGCAGAAACTTGCGCCGCGTCCGGTTGTTGGCGTGGCTCACATTGTTGCCGGACATAACGGCCTTGCCGGTCAGTTCACAAGCACGGGACATTTTTCACTTACCTTCAGGTCTAGAACGGCCAATGACTTTGGCGCACCAGGAATCATGGCACGCGCAGCCTCTTCAATCGGCCTCATGTAAAAGTTGGCGTTCCATAGTGGCATTCGTCGCGTGCGTCAAGCACGGGCTCGCGCCCAGGCCCCGTCGGTGCAACACAGAAAGGGCGGAATTGCGCCTATAGGGTGAAATGAACCTGTCGGCACCAATGTGCCTGCGAAAGCGCATATCGAGGACGGCCTGCGTATGGCATCGCTTTTCCGAATCCTTTCAATGATCGTTGTTTCGCTGCCGGCCGCATTTCCTGCCGTTGCGGAACCGACTCTCTACAGAGGCGAATATTCGCTGTCCTTTCTGGGACTGACCATGGCGCGAGCGAATTTCGACAGCCGAGTCGACAATGGTTCCTATTCGATCAAAGGATCGGTCTCCAGCGCTGGACTAGGAGCGATCTTTGACGACACCAAGGGCACGCTTTCGGCCGTCGGCACGTTTTCAGGAAATGTCGCGCGGCCTGAACTTTTTCGCGCCGACTACGTCTCCGGCAAGAAGGCGTCGGTCGTCGATATCCGCTTTTCCAACGGCAATGTGACCAAGGTCACCACCGTGCCGCCCCTGAAGCGGCGGAGCAAGGGCTGGTTGCCGCTGGGGCCGGACGATCTCAGAGCCGTCGCGGATCCGATTGCCGCAACGCTTGTCCAGGCAGACAGCCTTGACGAGGTCTGCCACGGAACAATCAAGATGTTCGATAGCGAGTTGCGGGCCGATCTGTCGCTCAGCTACGTTTCGAAGGGCAAGGTGTCCGTGACCGGCTACAAGGGCGATACGGTGACCTGCCGCATGAATTTCAAGCCGGTATCCGGGTACCGTAAGGGCAAGCGCGCGCTGGACTATCTCAAGAACAAGAGCCAGATCATGGTGGCATTTGCACCGCTTGGCAAAACCGGGATATATGCTCCGATCCATGCCACCGTTGGTACGCAGATCGGCACGATTACGGTCTCTGCCCGCCGGTTTGAAGCCGTGAAGTAGGGCGCTGCGCGCGCTGCGGAGAAATTGCCGATGACGCGCGCGACACTTGTGGGTTTTTGCGCAGTAGTCATGTGGGCGCTGCTGGCGCTTCTGACCGACGCCTCGGGAGAGGTTCCGCCCTTTCTGCTCTCGGCGATGACTTTTTCGGTCGGCACGGCGGTGGGGCTGTTCGCCCGCCTCTTAACACCGCGCCCCGCGACACCCCGAAAGGTCCCCAAAATCGTCTGGTTGATCGGCATTGGCGGTCTGTTCGGGTATCACTTCTTCTATTTCACCGCGCTGCGCAACGCGCCGGCTGTCGAGGCCAGCCTGATCGCCTATCTGTGGCCGCTGCTGATCGTTCTCGGGTCGGCCCTCATGCCCGGTGAAAGGCTGCGCTGGCATCATGTGGCCGGCGCGCTGATGGGTCTGGCCGGGTGCTTCCTCATCGTCACCAGGGGCGCTGGGCTGGCTTTTGAGACCCGCTATGCCTTCGGCTACGCCATGGCTGGCATCTGCGCGGTGCTCTGGTCGGGCTACTCGCTGCTTTCCCGGCGGTTTCCCGAGGTCCCGACCAGTATCGTCACCTGGTTCTGCGCAGCGACAGCGGCGCTTTCGCTCCTCTGCCACCTGATGCTGGAAGATACCGTCCTGCCGGATGGGGCCGGACAGTGGCTGGCCGTTCTCGGTCTTGGTCTGATGCCTGTTGGCGCCGCCTTCTACGCCTGGGACATCGGCGTCAAGCGCGGCAACATTCAGGTGCTTGGCGCCGCCAGCTATGCTGCGCCCTTGCTCTCGACGCTGGTGCTGGTTGCCGCAGGGTTTGCCGAAGCCAGCCTGCGCATAACCGTTGCCTGCGTGCTGATCACCGCCGGCGCGGCGCTGGCGGCGAGGTCTATGCTTATGGGGAAGCAAAAGCCGGCGCGGGTCAGCGCATGAGGGGCCTCACGGCTCCCAGCCTGGCTCCGCCATCTCGAACTGTTCGAAATCGAAGCCGGGGGCTACGGTGCAGCCACACAATGTCCAGGCCCCGAGGCTTCTGGCCGTCTGCCAGCAGCCGGCCGGAACGATCGCTTGCGGTCGCTCTCCGGCCGCAATGTCGGGTCCCAGCAGGTAGATATCGCTTTTTCCACGACGCACGCTAATCGTCATCTGCAGCGGAGCGCCCGCATAGTGATGCCATACCTCGGCGGCGTCCTTCACCCGATGCCAGGCTGAAACATCGTCCTGTTCGAGCAGGAAATAGATTGCGGTCGAATGGCCGCGACCGCCGTTCGGATTATCGCGAAAGGTCTCTGCGTACCACCCGCCTTCGGGATGACGCTCAAGGCCGAGCTCCGTGATGAGCGCGGCCGCGGTCTGCGGCATCGTCAGAAATTGTCCTTACGCTTGCGAATCTCGGCGAAGACCTCGACATCCGATGCATTCTGCATGCCGAGATTCTTGCGGATGGCCGGATCGTGGGCGCGCATGAAGGGATTGGTCGCGAGTTCCTCGCCGATGGTCGTCGGCAGGGTCGGCTTGTTGTCCGCCCGCAGTTTCTCGATGATTGCAACGCGCTCCTTCAGCGCCGAATTGGTGGGATCGATGGTCAGCGCGAAGCGCGCATTCGCCAGCGTGTACTCGTGGCCGCAATAAACGATCGTAGCTGAAGGCAGGGCCGCCAGTTTCTTCAGCGATTCAGACATCACCGGCGCTGGCCGCTCGAAGAGCCGTCCGCAACCGAGCGCGAACAATGTGTCGGCGGTAAACGCCACACCGGCGTGAGGCAGAAAGTAGCAGACGTGTCCGGCCGTATGGCCGGGCGTGTCGATGACTTCGACGGGCTGGCCAGCGAATTCGAGCTTCGATCCCTCCGATACGGTCTCGTCGATGCCTGGAATCTGGTCCGCCTCGGCCTTCGGTCCAATGATTTTCAACCCGAAACGCTTTTTGAGGGCAAGGTTCGCCTCGACGTGGTCGCCATGATGGTGCGTCGTGAGAATGATATCCGGCTTCCACCCGGTGCGCTCGATGGCGGCAAGGATGGTCGATTCTTCGGGAGCGTCGATAAGCGCCGTTTGTGCTGTCGCCGAATCGTGGATGAGAACGCCGAAATTATCCGACCGGCACATGAACTGATCGATCTGCAAACCCATTCCATTCTCCTTTTCTGGACCCTGAAGATAGGGTTCGGGTCCGCAAGTGTCACCCCCAAACCGGGTTGTTGAAACCAAAGGGTGCAGCAGATACCGTTGCAGCATGAATTCGGACATTGTGGATCTCCGGTCTTTCTACTCCTCGCTGCTCGGTCATCTGGCAGAACGCTCCATTGCCATGGCCTTGTCCTCGTTGTGGTCAAACCTTTCGCGCGAGCGCCTCGTGGGTCTCGGTTACACCTTGCCCTGGCTTGACCGCTTTGGCGTTGACGCGGAGCGTGTCTTCGCTTTCATGCCGGCGACGCAAGGCGCGGTTAACTGGCCCGCGGCCGGGCCCTCCGCAACGGCGCTGGTCTTCGACGAGGAACTTCCCCTAGTCGATTCCTCGATCGACCGAATGCTTTTGGTTCATTCGCTGGAACACGCGGAAAACCCGCGCGAGACGCTGAAGGAGATCTGGCGCGTTCTTGCGCCCTCCGGCCGGGTGGTCATCGTGGTCCCAAACAGGCGAGGCATGTGGGCGAGGTTCGAACACACGCCGTTCGGAACCGGTCGGCCATTCTCGCGCGGCCAACTGAATGAATTGCTGCGCGACGCCAATTTCACGCCGTCTGCCTGGGCCGACGGCTTGTTCTTTCCGCCGTCCAAGCGGCGCTGGATGCTGCGCTTTCACAATCTCCTCGAACAAACCGGGCGCCGCGTATGGCCGATCTTCTCAGGGGTTATTGTGGTCGAGGCGCAAAAGCGGCTCTACCAGGGAGTTCCTGTCGCAAAACGCGCGTCGCGTCGCGTCTTCGTGCCGGTCCTGTCGCCGCAGGGCGCCACACGCAGCCTGCGCCGTGGCGCGCACTCGGACGCGCAAACCCGCTGATCGCCGCTGGCGGCCAATTCTAGGACACCACGAGCGGATCATCGCGGCCGATGTTCTCGGCGTCGAACGAGGTCGTCTGGTAGACCTGATTGATCCAGTTGCCGAACAACAGATGGGCGTGGGACCGCCAGCGATTGAGCGGAGGCCGGCGGGGATCGTTGTCCGGGTAGTAGCCGTGCGGGATGGCAATCGGCGTGCCCGCGGCCACGTCCCGATCATATTCTTCCTTGAGCGACGTCGAGTCGTACTCGATGTGGTTGAACATGTAGAGCCGGTTGCCAGTCTTCTCGGCGGCAAGGCACGGGCCGGTAACGTCCGAATCCATCAGCAGTTGCATGTCCCGGCTGGCGGAGATGTCGGCCGCCTTGACTTCCGTCCACCGCGATACCGGAATGGCGAAATCATCGGAGAAGCCGGCCAGATAGGGTGATGCAGGCGCGTTGTTGCCGTGCCGGAACACGCCGAAGGCCTTGCTGTCCAGGGTGTGCTTGGGAATCTTGTGGAAGTGCCACGCGGCAGCCATCGCACCCCAGCAGATGAAGAAGGAGGAGTGGACGTTCGTCTTCGTCCAGTCGAGGATGCGCGTCAGTTCGTCCCAGTAGGAAACCTGCTCGAAGGGCAACAGTTCGATGGGCGCACCGGTGACGATGAAACCGTCGAACTTGCGGTGCGCGACCTCTTCCCAGGTCTGGTAGAAGGCGATGAGGTGTTCGTGGGACGTGTTCTTGGCCTTGTGGGTGCCTACGCGCACGAGCGTCAGCTCGACCTGCAGCGGCGAGGCGCCGATCAGCCGTGCGATCTGCGTTTCGGTGCGGATCTTGTTGGGCATCAGGTTGAGGAGCCCGATCTGCAGCGGTCGAATGTCCTGGCGAAGCGCCGTCCGCTCGTCCATGATCGACACGCCTTCGCGCACCAGGATTTCATGGGCGGGCAGCTGATCGGGAATCTTGATTGGCATCGCGTTGCTCCAGAAAAAAAACCGGCATTGCCTACGCAAGCCGGTTACACGATGCAAACGGCCCTTTAGCGAGTTGTTTAACGTGGCTGC
>JBKJRE010000300.1:0-3106 GCA_046594775.1 Rhizobiaceae bacterium
ATCATCTTTACTCATTGCGAAAAAAATCTAGCCAGTAGCAGCGCCCTGCGAATCGATCTGCGCGTACAACTGGCGTCCAGCACGTCGCATCCCGCGCCCGGCGCTAAAAGAAAGCGAACGCGTACCACCAACAGATATTGTGAGCATCGCGACCAAAAGCCCATCGATACGCTTATTTGACCGTTATTTGACGAGTTTAATTCGGCCGGAGCTAACTGCTTGAAAAGTCTGGTACGCCCAAGGGGAATCGAACCCCTGTTACCGCCGTGAAAGGGCGGTGTCCTAACCGCTAGACGATGGGCGCGCTCAGACGAGGCGGGTTATAATTGCGTTACAGCTTTGCGGCAACCCGTGAAACGCGCACCAACACAAACTTTTTCAGCCCGCACGGCGCCGGCAGTTCCAGTTCCAGTCGCGCTCCGGCCCAATGTCGATATGCACCGAGTCCGTATGGCAGTAGGTGCCGACGCCGCCGCGGCCCGGCATCGACCGCACATATTTCGCCAGTTCCGATTTGCTCACGCCCGGAACCTGCACGTCTGCGGCGGCGCAATACATATGCTGCGATTTCGTGGCGCCGTTGACCTTGCGGTTGTAGGTGGGGCTTCGATAGCCCGATGTGACAACCATTTTCTTGCCGTAGTGGCGCTCGACGGTCTTGAGAACACGCAGCAGTCCCGGCTTGAGACAGGCGACGTCGACCGAAGCGCGCTGCTTCAGCAGGCCGTTGGGAGCCAGCCGCGCCAGGCCGGCGGCCGATGCCAGCACCACGGGTGCGCCGTCGACGTCTTCGTGGACGTCAATGTCACTGTCATCATCGATGCCGGATTTGCGCCTGATTTCGAACAGGTTGGTGGTGCGGACGCCGGGCAGGGCAAAATCGCCGGCCTCACCGCCCAGTGATGCGGTTCGCACGGGCTTTTCGGGCGGGAGTTCAGCCTTGGCGGCCAGCGCAACCAGCGCCTTCGTATCTTTCGATGGCTCTCGTTCCGGCGCGGCTTGTGCAGGCGTCGAACCGAAGAAGGACGACAGGAAACTCTTTTTCTTCGCCGCAGTCGGCGCTTCCGGCATCGCGCCAGCCGTCAGGATCGGGCCGCCGTTTTCAAGAACCTGGCCGTTGCTGGCAACCTGAACCGGCTCTTTTGCAACATTCACGGCTTGCGGCTCGGGCTGGACAGCAGGCGCCGGTGTCTCTGCAACCGATGCGACGGTTACCGGTTCGGCGGGACCCCCGGCAGTCGACGCGTCCGGCTTTGCATCCGGTGCGTCTGGAAGCTTCTTTGAACCCGACGCATCTCCGTCGCCACTCGCGGTCTCGCCGCTTGCAGGTGACATGGACGGCGCCGGCGATCCGGCGTCGGCGTAGGTGGGCGCGGTCAGTTCGAGCGAGGGTTCGTTGGTCGAGGAACAGGCGGCCAGAAGCCCGGAAAAAAGTCCGGCCACGAGAGCAAAGCGTCTCCCCTTCGCTTGGCGCGCGCCTGATTGCAATGCGTTCCCCTACTCGCTTCTAGGCCGTGCCGCTTGTGGCGCGGCTGGCGGTCAGTGTACCAGACCGGGCGCAGTTGAGAACCGCGCAGGTGCAAGCACGACGAATCTGAAACTGTGGCCCCGGTACCGCGCTAGGCACGAAATAGGGCCACATCATGATGGCCATCCATCATGTTGCCCAGTTTCCCCGCCGCGTCAATTCCGCCAGTGTCGCGGTCAAACGCGTACTCGCACGTAGGTCCCGGGCGCGTCCCCGAGAATCTTCGTCCCTTTGCCAGGCTTGCGCGCCTTTACCCGGGCATCGTCCTGCCGGACGATCCATGCCTGCCAGTGCGTCCACCACGAACCGGGCGTCTCCTTGGCCTTGGCGACCCAGGAGTCGAAATCGCCGCTCGGCTTTCCGTCTGTCCAGTACTGGTATTTCTTCAGGTGCGGCGGGTTGACCACCCCGGCGATATGCCCGGAAGCCGTCATCACGAACTCGACGTCGCCACCGAAATACCGGCAACCGACAAAGACCGATCGCGCTGGCGCGATGTGATCGTCCTTGGTCGCCAGATTGTAGACGGGGATGGTGATGTCGCCGAGCGATAGCCTGTGCCCTGCGATTTCCATCTTTCCCTGGGACAGCGCATTTTCGAGGTAGCAGTTGCGCAGGTAGAAGGAGTGGTTCGCTGCGCCCATGCGTGTCGAGTCAGCGTTCCAGTAGAGAAGGTCGAAGGGCAGGGGTTCCTTGCCGCGCATGTAGTTGTTGACCACGTAGGGCCAGATCAGGTCACCTGACCGCAGCATGTTGAAGGCGGTCGCCATCTTGGTGCCGTCCAGATAGCCCTTTTCATCCATCGACCGCTCGACGGCGGCGATCTGGTCCTCGTCGACAAACACCTTGAGGTCACCGGCATGGGTGAAGTCTACCTGCGTCGCGAAAAAGGTCACCGAACGGATGCGCCGGTCGCCTTCCTTGGCCATCAGCGCCAAGGCGGCCGCCAGCAGCGTCCCGCCCACGCAATAGCCAACGGCGTTGACCTGCTTCTTGCCGGTGGCAGCCTCGACGACATCGAGACCATACTGCAAACCCTCGCGGATGTAGTTTTCCCAGCTCTTGCCACCATGGCGCTTGTCGGGATTGACCCACGAGACCACGAACACGGTGTGGCCTTGCTCAACTGCCCAGCGGATAAAGGATTTTTCCGGGTTGAGGTCGAGAATGTAGAATTTGTTGATCCATGGTGGACAGATAAGCAGCGGACGCTTCAGGACGGTCTCGGTCGCGGGGCTGTATTGAATGATCTCCGCGACGTCGCTCCTGCCGACCACCTTGCCCGGCGTGACGGCGATGTTCTTGCCGATCTCGAACCGCGAGTAATCCGACTGCCGGACCTTGAGATCGCCTTTGCCCGCGGCGATATCCTCGGCCAGCATTTTCATGCCGCGCACCAGATTTTCGCCATTGCTGGCTACAGTCTCACGAAACAGTTCCGGATTGGTGAGGATGAAGTTCGAGGGCGAAATCGCGTTCGACACCTGCTTGACGTAGAAGGCGGCCTTCTGGCGGGTGTGTTCGTCCAGCCCGTCGGCATGTTCCACCAGATCCCCGGCCCAGCGCGAGGTAACGAGA
>JBKJRE010000305.1:0-3148 GCA_046594775.1 Rhizobiaceae bacterium
GGACAATCCGTCCATGATCTTCCGCCAGCTGTTCGACCAGACCTCCGGCACATATTCCTACCTGCTCGCCAGCCGGCGCGGCGGCGAGGCGCTGATCATCGACCCGGTGCTGGAGAAGGTCGACCGCTACATCAAGCTGCTGAACGAGCTTGACCTGAGGCTGGTGAAGGCGGTCGACACGCATATGCATGCCGACCACATCACCGGGCTGGCCGATCTGCGCGACCGCACCCACTGCATCACGGCGATGGGCGAGCAGACCAAAGCCGACGTGGTGTCGATGCGGCTTGCCGACGGCGACAGGCTCGATGTCGAGGGGGTTAGTCTCGACGTCATCTACACGCCTGGCCACACCGACGATTCCTATTCCTTCGCCATGGAGGACCGGGTGTTCACCGGCGACACGCTGCTGATCCGCGGCACCGGGCGGACGGATTTCCAGAATGGCGATGCACGCCAGCAATATGAATCGATCTTCAACCGGCTGCTGAGGTTGCGCGACGATACGCTGGTCTACCCGGCGCATGACTACAAGGGCGACACGGTGAGCACGATCGGCGAGGAGCGGCGCAGCAATCCGCGCCTGCAGGTGCCGTCGGTCGACGCCTATATCGATCTGATGAACAATCTGAACCTGCCCAACCCGAAGATGATGGATGTCGCCGTTCCGGCCAACATGCATATCGGGCTGCGCCAGGAAGAGGTGGCCCAGAAGGGCTGGGCGGTATCGCCGGATGCGGCGCTCGACCTGCTCGGACGCAAGGACGTGGCGCTGATCGACCTCAGGGAACGCAGCGAGCGCGAGCGGCACGGAACCATTCCAGGCGCGCTGCACCTGCCTTACACGGCGATCGAAGACAATGTGCTGCCGGGCGGGATGCTGCATCAGATGGGCTCGATGCAGAAGCTGACCTTCTTCTGCGCCTTCGGCGAGCGCTCGGCGATGGCGGTCAACGCCGCGCAGGAGGCAGGCATTTCGTCGGCCTGTCACATCGAGGGCGGCATGTCGGCCTGGAAAAAGGCCGGCGGCCCGGTGGAGCATTAGGACCAATCGACATCCAGGTTTCGGGCGTGGCGCGAGCCGATTGATGCGACGCGCTTAAAGGCGTTGTGCGGAAGCATGCGGTTGTCCCAAAGCCGGTCCACTTTTTGACAACATGCATGGGGGGAATCGTTTTTCCTGGGGGCAAATCGCTTGCCGAGCCCGAAAGGTGCCTGCCAGGCGCGAGCGTGCAATGTCCGGATGTGTTCCAGGCCATTCCGACCGACCTCATGCAAAACCCGCTGCTTGCAGCATCACGCCCAGACCGGCAAGGACCAGCACGATTCCCATGACGCGCGCGGAGCGCTCTCCCCATGGCGCTAGTTTCTCAACGCCGACGTAGAGGGCCAGACCCAGAATCCACCAGATGTTCATGATGCCGCCCACGAAAAGCAGCGCCATCAGCGCCCAGCAGCAGCCCAGGCAGTATTTGCCGAGCAACAAGCCCATGCGGAACGGCGCTGCCCGGCCGGTGCGGCGGTGGCGGGTCAGCGCCTCGACAGGGCCACGGCAATGTTGGAGACAGGCAGCCTTGAGCGGGGTTAGCTGGTAGAGCCCCGCGCCCACGAGAACGGCGGCTCCCGCCAAGGGCGAAACGAGCGCCATGAACATGGGCGACACGAGGCCGAATGCGGCGAGCAGCCCCTGCGCCGCCGTAGCGAGGAGGCTGAAGACGGCCCAGGCGGTGAGATAGCCGGAAACGAAGAACAGGGATGCAGAGCGTCCCTGGCTGCCGCCGAGAGCGCCGAACAGCAGGATTGCCGGCGCGGCGCTCGGCACCATCATGGCGACCATCATCAACCACCACATGGCGAAGATGGTGACCGCATAGGCCGGGCTCCACACCATCGGCGCGACCATGTCCGGCGTCCCGGCGAGCAAGGCTCCGGCAGGGCCGGTGCGGGCGGTCATGCCCAGGGTGGACATGCCCGTGCCGCCACCTTCGAGTATGAAGACGGCGCAGGCGGCCACCGCAAGGCCGAGCGCCGCCGCCACGATCCAGCGATCGTGACGCAACAGCTGCATGGACAAAAGCTTCCGCGGCATCGCCAATCAGGCGGCGTGGTCGATTACGCCCCTGCCAGTCATATAAATCCGACAAATGTGGGCATGCGAATTGTTGTTCTTGGTCAGCGATATCGCGCCGGAAGTCGTCGTCGATCCACTCGCGGCCTCGGCCTGCCGGTATTCAAAGCCGTGAGGCAGATTGATGCGAACGCGGTGCGCGGCGCCGGTGATGGGATTGCGGATGGGCTCGGCCTTGAGATCAAAGACGTCCGGGATACGAACGTGGCCGGTGCGTGCATCGAGGTCGATCGCAATGTCGATGGGCTTGACGATGGTTTCGAGACGATTGGGCGACATTTTGTCGAAAACCCAGAACATTGTCGCCATATCCTCGGTGTCGCGGCCCGTGGCAATAGCTTCGACGCCGGCGCGCTGTTCGGGCGTGGCGGCGGAATCGATGACGAGCTGGATCGTGCCATTGCCCAGGTGAATCGCCGCTGGCCACTTTGCCGTGAACCCGAATTTGACGCCGTCGAGCACGACGTCGCCATAGTGACCCTTCTTGATGATGAAGCCGACAGCAGCCTCGCAGGTGCCGTCGGTTGGGAGCGCGTTGAACTGGCAAGGACAGCCATACGCACAGTTACAATTTGCCAGCTCCAGTGCATCGATTTCCCACGGCGTCATGCTTTCCTCCTCATGGTGCGGGTTTGCTTACCCTAGGGAAGGCTATCATGAATCCGCGAGATTTCCAAAGCGCCCGGCGCACCCGGCGGCGACATTGCCGCCTGGCTCCGACGGCCTGCGGCGGAAGGCTCCTAGACGCCAATCCCCCTTGCCTTCAGGGCGTCGGCGATCTCGTGGAGGATCGCCGGGTCGTCGATGGTCGCCGGCATCTTCCATTCCTCGCGGTCGGCGATCTTCTGCATGGCGCCGCGCAGGATCTTGCCGGAGCGGGTTTTCGGCAGGCGGTCGATGGTGACGACGAGCTTGAAGGCGGCGACCGGACCGATGCGCTCGCGCACCAGGGCGACGATCTCCCTCTCGATCTCGACGATGTCTCGGGTGACGCCGGCATTCAGCACGATGAAGCCGCAC
>JBKJRE010000537.1:0-9870 GCA_046594775.1 Rhizobiaceae bacterium
CTCGCCACAGGTCATGAGGCGGGAGCGTCCGCGGCGTCAGACCTTGGCTTCGGCCGCAACTCCGGCAAGTCGGCTGCGGCGAGCGACGCGCCCGAGACCCCGCTGTCGCGGATCTGGCATGTCGCCGGCAAGGGCAAGGCCTTTGTCGACTTTCAGAACGACGTCACCGCATCCGACATCGAACTTGCGGCCCGCGAAGGCTTCCAGTCCGTCGAGCATCTGAAGCGCTACACCACGCTCGGCATGGCGACCGATCAGGGCAAGACATCGAACGTGTCCGGCCTGGCCATCATGGCCGCCATCACCGGCCGCTCGATACCCGAGACCGGCACGACCATCTATCGTCCGCCCTACGTTCCCACCGCGATGGGCGCGCTGGCCGGACACAACCGCGACGAGCATTTCCACGCCACCCGGCTGACGCCTTCGCATCACTGGGCGGGCGAACAGGGCGCCGTCTTCGTCGACACCGGCCTGTGGAAACGCGCGCAATGGTATCCGCGGTCGGGTGAAACCGACTGGCTGGAATCGGTCACGCGCGAGGTCAACGCCGTGCGTTCCGGCGTCGGCTTCTGCGATGTCTCGACGCTCGGCAAGATCGACGTGCACGGCGCCGATGCCGGTGCGTTCCTCGACCGCGTCTACATCAACACCTTCTCGACGCTCGCCGTCGGCAAGGCGCGCTACGGGCTGATGCTGCGCGAGGACGGCATGGTCTATGACGACGGCACCACCTCGCGTCTGGCCGAGGATCACTATTTCCTCACCATCACAACGGCCAAGGCCGGGCCGGTCATGCAGCATCTGGAATTCTGCCGTCAGGTGCTGTTTCCCGAACTCGACGTGCAACTCACCTCGGTTTCCGACCAGTGGGCGCAGTTCTCGATCGCCGGGCCCAAGACACGCGACCTGTTGAAGGAAATCGTCGATCCGGCCGAAGACCTGTCCAACGAGGGCTTTCCGTTCATGGGCGTGCGCGAGGTGACGCTGCGCGGCGGCGTCAGGGCGCGGCTGTTCCGCATTTCCTTCTCCGGCGAGATGGCGTTCGAGGTTTCCGTGCCGGCGCGCTTCGGCGACGCTTTGGTGCGCAAGCTGATGCAGCTCGGCAAGCCGTTCGGCATTACGCCCTACGGCACCGAGGCGCTTGGCGTCATGCGCATCGAAAAGGGCCATGTCGCCGGACCCGAGCTCAACGGCACCACCACGGCCGGCGATCTCGGGCTAGGCAAGATGATGTCATCCAAGAAGGATTATATTGGCCGCGTCATGGCCGGTCGGCCGGCGCTGGTCGCCCCGGACCGGCAGGTTGTAGTCGGCATCAGGCCAACGGACGCCTCGCGCCGCCTGCGTTCGGGCGCGCATGTCATCGCCAAGGGTGAGATGCCCGAACCCGCCACCGATCAGGGCTACGTGACATCGGTCTGCTTTTCGCCAACGCTGGACCGGTGGATCGGCCTGGGTCTGGTGGCGCGGGGCCGCGAGCGCATCGGCGAGATTGCCCGCGCGCACGACCCGCTGCGCGGCGAGGATTACGACATCGAGATCTGCAACCCGGTCTTCTACGATCCCGAGGGAGGGCGTCAGCGTGGCTGAGCTTGCATGGGTTGCGACCACCCCTTTGGCGCATGTGCTCAAACCCGGCCGTCACGGCGCCGATGCCGGCGCGGCCGGTGTCGCCATGACCGAATTGCGCGATTTCGAATTGCTGCAGATCATGGCGCGGCGCGGCAAGTGGAGCGCGCTTGCCAAGGCGGCGAAACAGCAGTTTGGCGCGGCGGTGCCGGCAAAGCCGAAGGCGGTTGTCGCGGGCGATACGACGCTGATCTGGTCGGGTCCCGACCAGTTCCTGGCGCTGGCTCCGCGCCAGGCGGGATCGCTGCTGCTCGACGCATTGGCAAAGTCCTTCGCCGGCATTGCGTCGATTTCCGATCAGTCGGACGGCCGCGCGCTGGTCCGCATCGCCGGCCCGGACGCACGCGACGTGCTGGCGAAATTCTGCTCGCTCGACCTGCATGCCCAGGAGTTCCCCGTGGGTACTGCGGCCGCGGCATCGATCGACCACACCGCCGTGACGGTGTGGCGCGGCAAGGATGAAGGCGGCGCCCCGGTCTTCTACCTGCTGGTCTTCACCAGTTTCGCCGCAAGCCTCTGGCATATGATGCTGGAGTCGGGGGCGGAGTTCGGCGTCGAGGTTGGCGAGGCGTCATTCGGAGATTGACGCTTGCGCCGATGCGCCTGCTTGCCGGGCCGTCGACAAGTGCCAGGTGTACGGCGAGGACCAACCTCGCACACCTTTCTTGAACCGGAAGGGACGACCCTTTCATTGCCGGAGAATGCATCATGCATTGGCTCTTTCTGTTCGTCGCCGGCCTGTTCGAGATCGCCTGGGCCATGGGCCTGAAGTACACCCATGGCTTCACCAGGCTGACACCGACCATCATCACCATCGCCTGCATCCTGGCGAGCCTCGGCCTGCTCGGCCTGGCGCTGAAGGAACTGCCGGTCGGCACCGCCTATGCGGTCTGGACCGGCATCGGCACGGTCGGCACGGCGATCCTCGGCATCTGGCTTCTCGGCGAGCCCGCGACGCTCGTCCGCCTCGCCTGCATCGGCCTGATCGTCACCGGCATCATCGGGCTCAAGCTCGCTGCCTGATCGGCGGGTTCAGCGATACCCCGCCGCCTGCAGCTCGAACAGATCGGCATAGACGCCGCGCCGCGCGACCAGTTCGTCGTGCGTGCCGGATTCGAGGATCCGCCCATCGGCCATGACGAGAATGCGGTCGGCCATGCGCACCGTTGAAAAGCGGTGCGAAATCAGCACGGCTGTCTTGCCGCTGGCCAGCCCCTTGAAGCGCTTGAACACTTCGGCTTCCGCCTTGGCGTCGAGCGCCGCCGTCGGCTCGTCGAGAATGATCAGCTCTGCCTGGCGCATATAGGCGCGCGCTATCGCCACTTTCTGCCATTCGCCGCCCGACAGGTCGCGGCCATTGGCGAACAGCTTGCCGAGCGGCTGCTCGTAGCCCAGCGGCAGCTTTTCGATGGCCTCCGCCGCCAGGCTCTGTTCGGCGGCGGTGACGACATGCTCGCGGTCGGTGCCCGCTTCGATGCGGCCGACGCCGATATTCTCCGCCGCCGTCATGGAGTAGCGGATGAAATCCTGGAAGATCACGCCGATACGGGTGCGCAGGTCGGCAAGGTCGATGTCGCGCAGGTCGATGCCGTCGATCAGGATGCGGCCCTCGTCGGGATCGTAGAGCCGCGTCAAGAGCTTGACGATTGTCGTCTTGCCGGCGCCGTTCTCGCCGACCAGCGCCAGCGCTTCGCCGGCTTTCAGCGAGAAGGTCAGGTCGCGCACCGCCCAGCGCTCGGTGTCGGGATAGCGGAAGCCGACGCCTTCGAAAATGATGCCCTGGCGGATCGGCGCCGGAAAGGGTTTTGGCTCCGCCGGCGCCACGATGGTCGGCCTGATGTCGAAGAAGGAGAACAAATCGTCGAGATAAAGCGACTGGCCGGCGATCTGGGTGACGCCGATCAGCAATTGCTCGAACAGCCCGTGCAGGCGCAGGAAGGAGCCTGCCAGGAAGGTCAGGTCGCCGAGCGTGAACTCGCCGCCAACCGTGCGCCACACGATATAGGCGTAGGCGCCGTAATAGGTGGCCGAGCTTATGGCGGCGAAGATCATGCCCCAGAACGCCCGCTGGGTGGCCAGTCGGCGGTTCTCGACCAGGATGGTCTCGGCCAGCCTTTTGAAGCGCGCCACCAGGAAGGAGCCCAGCCCGAACAGCTTGATCTCCTTGGCGGTCTCGGCGCTGGCGCCGATATAGCGAAGATATTCGAGTTCGCGCCGCTCGGGCGAGCGCATCCGGTTGAGGTGGTAGGAGCGGGTGTTGAACGTCGATTCCGCGACCACCGAGGGGATCAGCGAGACGAGCAGCGCCAGGATCAGCCATGGCGCGTAAAACAGCAGGCCGGCGGCGAGCGTCAGGATGGTGATGATGGACTGGCCCTGTGAGAACACCTGCGCCAGGAGCTGGTTGCGGCCCGCGGCCTGGCGGCGGGCGCGCTCAAGCCTGTCCTGATACTCGCTGGACTCGAAGTGTCGGAGGTCGAGGCCTGCGGCATGCTGCATCAGCTCCATGCTGACGGTGTTGGAGTGCAGTTCGGCCAGCAGTCCGTCGGCCAGGGAGGCGGCGCGCGACAGCACATCGCCGGCCAGCACCAGCGCAAACTCCAGCGCCAGCAGTTCCGCCACCGGCGCCAGACGTCCGCTTGCCAGCCAGTCCGAAAACCCCGGGCCGGGCGCCGGCTGGCCGGTCTGCAGCACCACCTCGTCGATGATCAGCTTGGCGACGTAGAGCAGCAGCAGCGGCTGCACGGCGCGCAGGACGCGCAACCCGATACTCGCCGATGTCAGGAACCAGCTGGTGCGCCATATCTGCAGGAAAAGGCGTTTCAGATGCCTGAGCGTCGCAAGCCGGGCGCCGAGCGGGGCGTCATCGTTGTTGCCGGCGCCCCGGAGAGCCAGCCTCGCCGCGAAATTTTCACTCGAACTCATGAGGTTGTAAAATGGTGCGTCGAGGCCGCCGGTGCAATGCGGGCTTGCACAGAAGATTGCCGTATCGGGCGCTGGCACAATTGACAGCCAATTCGCGCTCCCGCAGGTTGCCTATCGGTGCGCACGCCTCGCAAACCACCCATGGACAAGCAATGACCTCCGCCGCGATCACGCTTCTGGCCTTGCTGATGTTCAAGCACTTCATCTGCGACTTCGTGCTGCAGACGCCGTGGCAGATCCGGCAGAAGGGAATCTATGGGGCGCCCGGCGGCATCGTGCATGCGGGCATTCACATCGGCGGCACGCTGCTGGCGCTGATGGCGGTCCGGTCGCCGCTATCGGTGATCCTCACCGTCCTCGTCGCCGAATTCGTGGCTCACTATCATATAGACTGGGGCAAGGAGCAGATCGTCAGGCGCTTCAAATGGCGCGATGGCGCGCGCTTCTGGAACGCCATCGGCTTCGACCAGTTGCTGCACAATCTGACCTACCTTGCCATCGCCGTTTATGTGACCCGGCAGATGTAGCCGGTTTCACCCGGCCAGCTTGTCATGCGCCGCCCGGCCGGCCCGCCATGTCAGGACTTCTTCGCCAGCAGTGCGCGCACCTCCTTCGGGCCGAGCGCCGCAGGCCTCTCGCAGGTGGTGCGCATGGCGACGGCCCTGCCCGTTTCGCCCGACTTGAGCATGCCGGTCATCACGTCGATGGCATGCAGCGCAAGGTCCAGCGAACAGCGATGCGGCCGGCCGGTGGCGATCGCCAGCGCCATGTCGGCAAGGCCGGCGGTGCGGTAGTTCGCCATCATGCCTTGCTGATGCTTCTGGTTGGGCACGCCGAAAGGGTGGTCCCATTTCGGCAGCTTCTTGACCGGCTTGCCTTCGCGCGTCAGCCCGACCGCGCCGCCGAAGAAGTTCGGATCGGGCATGAACAGGGTGCCGTCCTCGCCGTAAAGCTCCATCGGCGAGTGTCCGTGCTGCCAGACATCCCAGCTGGCGTCGAGCGTTACCAGGGCGCCGTTCTCGAACTCCATTACCGCGTGAACCGTTGTCGGCGTCCGTACCGGAACCGTCTCGCCATGGCGCGGGCCGTTGCCGATCGTCCGCTCCCTGCGCGGCGTCGCGCTCAGCGCTGTCACGCGCCTGACCGGCCCGATCAGCTGGATCAGGTTGGTGATGTAGTAGGGCCCGATATCCAGCACCGGCCCGGCGCCTGGCAGGAAGAAGAAATCCGGGTTGGGGTGCCAGTGCTCCATGCCGTGGCTCATCAAGAAGCAGGCGCCGCTGGTGACGCGGCCGACGACGCCGGCGTCGATCAGATTGCGCGCCTGCTGGTGCGCGCCGCCCAGGAACGTATCGGGCGCCGAGCCGACGCGCAGGCCCTTGCGGTCGGCCCGCTTCTTCAGGTCGAGGCCTTCCTTGACGTCGAGCACGAAGGGCTTTTCCGAATAGACATGCTTGCCGGCGTCGAGCGCCTGGCGCGATACGGCGTAGTGTACCGCCGGCACGGTCAGGTTGACGACGAGGTCGACATCGTCTGCCTGCATCAGGCCCTCGACCGTTTCGGCGCGCACGCCGAATTCCTTGGCGCGGGCTTTCGCCGTCGCCGCATTGATGTCGGCGCAGGCGATGACCTCGATGCCCTTGAACAGCGGAGCAAGCGAGAAATAGGCGGCCGATATGTTGCCGCAGCCGACGATGCCGAGACCGAGATTGCGTGCCATGTGAATGCTCCTGAGATGACGTTCAATATGATCTGACGGCCTCGATCGACCGCCTCGCGAAGCGTTCGATGTCATTGGGGTTGTCCTGCTCCATGATGAAGTGTTTCGCCGGCGTGTTCGCCGTCAGCGCCTTCATCATGGCGGCCCAGTCGATCGTGCCATGGCCGACGTCGGACCAGCCGTCCTCGTCCAGACCGTGGCCCGGCTTGGCGATGTCCTTGACATGCACCGCCACGACGCGCTGGCCGAAACGATCGATCCAGGCCAGCGGGTCCGAGCCGCCGCGCACCAGCCAGGCAAGATCCATCTCCCAGCCGATGTCGGGCGCTACCGACAGGATATGCTCCTGCGGCACGCTCCCGTCGGCGAGCTTCTTGAACTCGAAATCGTGATTGTGCCAGGCAAAGCCGTAGCCGGCCTGTCTTGCCCTCGCGCCGACGGCGGCCAGCCGCTCGCCGAAGCCGCGCCAGGCGGCGGCATCGGCCGGCCTGTCCTCGGCCGCGAGGTAGGGGCACACCAGCGTTGTCACGCCCAGCGCATCGGCAAGCGTTCGAACGCCGTCAAAATCATTCTCCAGCATCTCGACGGAAAAATGTCCGGTCGGCATCGCCAGCCCGTTTCTGTCCATCGCGGCGCGCAAGCCCGTCGGGTCCCCGTAGACGCCGCCATAGCCCTCGACCTCCTTGTAGCCGAGGCCGCCAAGCATCTTGAGGACCTTGTCCCAGGGCTGGAAATTGCGCGCGCTATAAAGCTGAAATGACCAGTTCATTCTCGTTCCTTCCATCCTTGTCGACCCTTTGTCGACCACAGGGTCGACCGGATCAGCGCCCGCACCTTGCAACGGATGCGCCGCTGCCACGGTGCGGACGGCATCGCCAGCGGCGCCATCTTTGCGCAAGTCGCCAGCATCGAGGACGCCAGCCTCAACTTAGGCGTCGATGTCGAGATTGTCTCGAAGCAATCTTCGAGGCTGCTGCATCTCTTCAGGCCACGGCCCGTCGGGGCCGTGGAGGCTTTCGAGCGCTAGCTTTCGGCCGGGCCGACGATTCCCCAGAGAATGCCGAACGGATCGCGCATCACGACAAGCGCGGCTGGCCGGGCTCGCAACGTTCCAGCCGGTCGAGATGCAGGCGGATATGCTCGGCCTCCGCGGTGGTGTTGGCGAGCGCAATGGCGTGGCCAAAGGCAGCGCGCGCTTCGGCCGGGCGTCCCAGCTGCATCAACAGCCCGCCCTTGACGCCATGAAAATGAAAATAGCCCGACAGCCTGGTTCCGAGCGGCTCGATCATCGCCAGCGCTTCCTGCGGGCCCCGCGCTTTCGAAACGGCCACCGCCCGGTTCAGCGTGATCACCGGCGACGGCTGCAAAGTCTCAAGCGCGCCATAGAGAAGCTCTATCTGCGCCCAGTCGGTCTCCTCCGGACGCTTGGCGCGGGCGTGGAGCGCCGCGATCGCCGCCTGGATCTGGTAGGGACCGGCGCGGCGATGCCGCATTGCCTTGTCAATCAGCGCCAGCCCTTCGGCGATCATCTGGCCGTTCCACTGGCTACGATCCTGATCCTCGAGCAGGATGACGGCGCCGTTGCTGTCGAAGCGCGCCGCCGACCGCGCATGCTGAAGCAGAAGCAACGCGGTCAGCCCCATTATTTCCGGTTCTGTCTGGAAAAGCCTGAGCAGCAGGCGGGCCAGCCGGATCGCCTCATCGCAAAGCGGCAGCCGCATGGCCGCGTCGCCGCCGCTCGCCGAATAACCCTCGTTGAAGACCAGATAGACCATCGCCGTCACGGCGGCGAGGCGCTCGGCGCGTTCCACGGCGCCCGGTGCGTCGAAGGGCACGCCAGCCTGCGCGATTTTTGCCTTGGCGCGCGTGATCCGCTGCTCCATGGCGCTTTCGCCGACCACGAACGCGCGCGCGATCTGCCTGACCGACAGGCCCGAAACGATGCGTAATGCCAGCGCGATCTGCTGCGTTTCCGGCAATTCCGGATGACAGCAGACAAACAGCAGCCGCAATATGTCGTCGCGGTAATCGGAATTGTCCAGCCTTGCGGCGATTTCCTCCTCGGCGTCGTCGAGGTCCGACAGCACCTGCTCGTCGGGCAGCGGTTGATGCCTGGCGTTTCGGCGTACCGCATCGATCGCGGCATTTCGCCCGACAAAGATCAGCCAGGCGACCGGATCGCGCGGCGGTCCCTTTTGCGGCCAGGATTTCAGCGCCCGCAGGCAGGCGTCCTGGAACGCCTCCTCGGCGGTATCGAGGTCGCGAAAATAGCGCAGCAGCGCCGCCACTGCCCGGGGTCGCGCGGACGTCAGAGCCTGGCTGATCCACGCCATGTCGGTCATGCGGGAAAGGTCCACGGGTGGAACAGTCCCACCGGCCGGATCTCGTAGGAACCCGGTCCGGGGTTGGCCACCGTCAGCTCCCGCGCAATGTCCAGCGCATCGTCGAGTGACGGGCAGTCGACCATGTAGAAGCCGAGCAGCTGTTCCTTGGTCTCGGCGAAGGGGCCGTCAAGCACCAGCGGCTCGTCCTTGCCCTTGCGCAGCGTGGTCGCGGCGGTCGTCGGCAGGAGACGCGCCACCGGCCCGAGCCGGCCTTCCGAATGCAGTCTCTCCTGGATCTTCATCAGGCGTACCATGCAGGCGTCGTCTTCCTCCTTGCTCCAGGAGCCGACGACGTCCTCGTCATTGTAGCAGAGGATGGCGTAAAGCATGCGGGTTACACTCCTTTCAAAGGACGAAACAATATAGCGAAGGCCGACAGCCCGTCGATATTAAATGAGCATGAGGCTTCTGAGGCCGTTCGACCTCTTTAGCATCGTGGAGACAGTTGGCGCGGCGCTTGCATGCCGGCTCTTGCCGAACCAGACTGCGATGCAGTTCGAATTGGCAGGTGAACAATGCGCTCCACCAGGATCATCCATACCGTCAGCTGTCACGCCGAGGGCGAAGTCGGCGACGTCATTGTCGGCGGAGTCGCGCCGCCGCCTGGCGACACGCTTTGGGAACAGAGCCGGTTCATCGCCAGCGACCAGACCCTGCGCAACTTCGTGCTGAACGAACCGCGCGGCGGTGTCTTCCGGCATGTGAACCTGCTGGTTCCGGCCAAGGACCCGCGCGCCGCGATGGGCTTCATCATCATGGAGCCGGAGGACACGCCGCCGATGTCGGGCTCGAACGCCATCTGCGTGTCGACCGTGCTGCTCGACAGCGGCATCGTGCCGATGACCGAACCGTTGACCCATATGACCCTGGAAGCCCCCGGCGGCCCGATCGACGTGGTGGCCGAGTGCCACAACGGCAAGGCGGTGCGCATCACGGTAACCAATGTCGCGTCCTTCGCCGACAGGCTCGGCGTGCCGCTTGAGGTTGCCGGATTGGGAACGCTGCAGGTCGATACCGCCTATGGCGGCGACAGTTTCGTCATTGTCAGCGCCAAGAAGCTGGGCTTCGAGCTTGACGACAGCGAGGCGCGCGAACTGGCCGAAACCGGCATGAAGATAACCGCCGCCGCCAATCAGCAGCTTGGCTTTGCCCATCCCGAAAACACCGGTTGGGACCATATTTCATTCTGCGCCTTCGCCGGGCCGGTCT
>JBKJRE010000549.1:0-14621 GCA_046594775.1 Rhizobiaceae bacterium
TGGCAAGTCCTCCTGCCATGTTGATGAATCATAAAATCGAAGCCGACGGAATCGGCGGATTCAAAAAATCCGCCCGACGCTCTAGGCCAGGCGCCGGCCTCGCGGGCCGGGCTGTTCACACACGGGCCGGATCGGCTATCATCATCGCGGTGATGGCGGCAACCGGAGGCCCGGCATGGAATACACCTCTCTGCTGATTTTCGCAGGCGCGCTGCTGGTCGCGGCCGGCTCGCCCGGCCCGTCGATCGCCGCGCTGGTCGCCCGCGTCATCTCCAAGGGGTTCCGCGACGTGCTGCCGTTCCTCGCCGCCATGTGGATCGGCGAAGGCATCTGGCTGTCCATGGCGGTGTTCGGCCTGGCCTTCGTCGCGCAGAGCTTTCATCTCGCCTTCGTCATCGTCAAATGGGCCGGTGTCGCCTATCTGGCGTATCTGGCCTGGAAAATGTGGACGGCGCCGGTCAAGCTGCATGATGAGGCATTGCCGCGTTCCGATTCTGCCCTGAGGCTGTTCGCGGCGGGCATGGCGGTCACGCTTGGCAATCCCAAGATCATGATGTTCTACCTCGCCCTGCTGCCGACCATCATCGATCTCGACTCGGTGACGCTGACCGGCTGGGCCGAGCTCACCCTCACCATGGCCGCCGTGCTGATCGCCATCGATCTGACATGGGTACTGGCCGCCAGCCAGGCGCGAAGATTGCTGAAGAGTTCGCGCGCCCTGAAGATCGCCAACCGCATCAGCGCCTCGACGATGGCCGGCGCCGCCGCCGCGATTGCCGCGCGCTGAGGCGCTTCGGCCGAAGGCGTCTGGCGGTTTCATCGCAACGCTGCGATTTCGGCGGACGCGGCCAAGATGGCCGGTCGCCAAGTGGCGGTCATCTGCTACCATGACCACCAAGCATGCTTCCAGGGAGGGTATTCATCGCCATGGCCACTCGCGCTAGAACCGCTGCGACGAAAAGTAAAACTGCCGCGGCTGCGCCAAGTCGGGACAGCCTCGCCGATTACCTTTTGTTGCGCGCGCCGGACGAGGACGTCGCCGCCTACGATCCTGCGGTGCTTGCCAAGGCCGCCGAACTCGCGCGCAAGGCCGTCATGCGCCACCACAAGGGCGACAGCGTCATTGCTGTCGACAGCGATCCCGGCATCGTGCGCAACGGCCGCCGGGTGACCGTGATCACCGTGGTCAACGACAACATGCCGTTCCTGTTCGATTCGGTGCTGGCCGAGATTGCCGACAAGGCAGGCGAGCCCGTTTTGGTGACGCATCCGGTCATCGGTGTCCGGCACGACAGGAAGGGGGTGAGCGAGCTTCTGGCAGACGGTAGCCTGGCCAAGGATGCCAATGTCGACCGGCTGAGCGTCATCCATGTGCATGTCGGCCAGCTTACCCCCGACGAGGCGAAGGCGCTCGAGAATGGACTGAAGAAGGTGGTCGGCCAGGTGCGCGCCGCCGTAACCGACTGGAAACCGATGCTGGCGCGTCTCGATCAGGCGATCAGCGAATTCCGCTACGCGCCGGTGCCCCTTGACAAGGCGTCCGTCGGCGAGGCGATCGCTTTTCTCGAATGGCTGCGCGACGACAACTTCACTTTTCTCGGCATGCGCGAATTCCGCTATTCCGGCGGCGCGAAGAGCGGCACGCTGAAGCGGAGCGGCGGGCCGGGCATGGGCATTCTCGCCGATTCCGACGTTCGTGTGCTGCGCCGCGATACGGATGGCGCCGCGACAACGCCGGAGGTGCGGGCCTTTCTTCATGGACCCGATCCGCTGATCGTCACGAAGGCCAACGCCAAATCGCTCGTTCACCGCCGCATATATCTCGACTACATCGGCATCAAGACCTTCGACAAAAGCGGCGGCCTTGCGGGCGAACTCAGGATCGTCGGCCTGTTCACCTCGACAGCCTACACGCGGTCGGTGATGAAGATCCCCTATCTTCGCTCGAAGGCGGAAACGGTGATCCAGAAATCCGGTTTCGATCCCGGCGACCATTCGGGCAAGGCGCTGATCAACGTCCTGGAGAGCTATCCGCGCGACGAGTTGTTCCAGATCGCCATTCCGACCCTGCGCAAGCACGCGGAAGCCATATTGGGGCTGGTCGAACGCCCGCGCGTCAGGGTTCTCTATCGCGTCGACCAGTTCGACCGCTTCGTCTCGGTGATCACCTTCGTGCCGCGCGACCGCTACGACAGCATCGTGCGCGAAAAGATCGGCGCATATCTGAAGAACGCGTTCAAAGGGCGCCTCTCGGCCTATTATCCGGCCTTTCCCGAAGGTGGCCTGGCGCGTGTTCACTTCATCATCGGGCGCTCTGGCGGCAAGACGCCGAAGGTTGACACGGCAACGCTTGAGTCGGCGGTCCAGGCCATCATCCGCACGTGGGAAGACGCGTTGCGCGAAGCGGCGTCGACATCAGGGGCGGACATGGCGCTGCTGGGCATAGCGGCGCGCTTTCCCGAAAGCTATCGCGGTTCCTTCACGGCGGCCGAAGCGCTTGCGGATGCCCGTCGGATCGCCGCCATCACGGCAGAAAATCCGATCTCCATCGACTATTACCGCGGTCAAGGCCAGACCGCCGAGCAGGCTTCGCTGAAGATCTATCATCATGGCCGTCCGGTGGCGCTGTCACGTCGCGTGCCCGTTCTCGAGAACATTGGTTTCCGGGTCATCAGCGAGCGCACTTTCGAGGTGCCGGACGAAGCAACAGGCTCCACTTTCGTGCACGACATGGAGCTCGAAAACGCCTTTGCCGCGCCGATCGACCTGACTGACGGAGGCAAGCTTTTCGAGGAAGTCTTTCTTTCAGTCTGGCGTGGGGAAGCCGACAATGACGGCTACAACAGCCTCGCGCAGACCGGAGGTTTGGGCGCCGCGGCGATCGGCATCCTGCGCGCCTACGGGCGCTACCTGCAACAGGCCGGCATTCCACAGAGCCAGGGCTTCATCGCCGCCGTTCTGAACCGCTATCCAGACATAGCGAGGGCGCTGCACGCCATGTTCGTGGCGAGACTCGATCCTTCGGCGGGCAAGGATGGCGACGTTACCGCCCGACATCTGAAGGCCAAGATCAAGGATGCGCTGGAAGAGGTTCCGAATATCGACGATGACACGATCATCCGCAGATACGTCAACTTGATCGAAGCCACACTGCGGACCAATCACTTCGTTGCGGGACTAGGCTCGCGGGGCCAATCGCTGGCGATCAAGCTGGATTCGCGCATGGTGGACGGTCTGCCGGAACCGCGTCCCTGGCGCGAGATCTTTGTCTATGGTCCGGAAGTCGAGGGCGTTCATCTGCGCTTCGGCCCTGTCGCACGAGGCGGGCTGCGCTGGTCGGACCGGGCGCAGGACTACCGCACCGAGGTACTCGGTTTGGTGAAGGCGCAGCAGGTCAAGAACGCCGTGATCGTGCCGGTCGGTGCAAAAGGCGGCTTCTTTCCCAAGCGTTCGACGGCGGGATTGAGCCGCGACCTGGTGTTCGAGACCGGCAGGCAAGCCTATGTAAATTTTGTCTCGAGCCTTCTGTCGATCACCGACAACATAGATGGCGACAAGGTTGTACCCCCGAACGGCCTCGTTCGACGCGACGGTGACGACCCCTATTTCGTTGTCGCCGCCGACAAGGGCACGGCAACCTTTTCCGATACTGCCAACGCCATCAGCCAGAGCCATGGATTCTGGCTGGACGATGCGTTCGCGTCGGGCGGATCGGCCGGATACGACCACAAGAAGATGGGAATTACCGCCAAGGGCGCATGGGAAGCAGTCAAGCGCCACTTCCGGGAGATGAATCGCGATATCCAGACCATGCCCTTTACCGTCGTGGGAGTGGGCGACATGTCCGGCGACGTGTTCGGCAACGGCATGCTGCTTTCGCCCGCTACGCGCCTCATAGCGGCTTTCGACCACCGCGACATCTTCATCGACCCGGATCCGGACACGGCTGTTTCCATGGCTGAGAGGGAACGCCTGTTCGGGTTGGCACGCTCGAGCTGGCAGGACTACGACAATTCCAAGCTGTCGAAGGGCGGGATCATCGTCTCACGCAACCAGAAGTCGATTACATTGCCGGCGGCGGCAGCGGCGGCAATCGGGCTGGAGAAGTCCGTCGCTTCGCCGACCGAGATCATGAGCGCGATCCTGAAGGCCGACGTGGATCTCTTGTGGTTCGGCGGAATAGGCACGTATGTCCGGGCGTCGGGAGAAAGCAACCAGGACGCGGGGGACCGCGCCAACGATGCAATCCGCGTGACGGCCGACCAGCTCAGGGCCAAGGTCATCGGCGAAGGCGCCAATCTCGGCGTGACGCAGCGGGCCCGCATCCAGTTCGGATTGCTCGGCGGCGCCTGCAACTCCGATGCGATCGATAATTCCGGTGGCGTCAACTGTTCCGACGTCGAGGTGAATATCAAGATTGCGCTCGCGTCTGCGATGCGTCGCGGAGACCTTTCACGGCCAGTGCGCAACAAACTGCTGTCCGAGATGACGCAGGAAGTGGCCAGCCTGGTGCTGGCCAACAACTATGAGCAGACCCTTGCTCTATCGGTGGTGCGCAAGAACGCCCTTGCCGATTTTCCGCATCAGGTCCGTTTCATTGCCGCGCTTGAGGCGCGCGGCCTGCTCGACCGGGCGGTGGAGACCCTGCCGTCACCGGCTGCTCTTGCCGAACGCGAGGCGCGAGGCGAGCCGCTGACCCGGGCCGAACTGGGTGTCTTGCTCGCCTACGCCAAGATCGTGCTGTTTTCCGATATCGTCGCCAGCGACGTGCCGGATGATCCGCATTTCGATCGCGACCTGATGGGCTACTTCCCCGATCGCATGGAGAAGAAATTCTCGGGCGATATCCGTTCGCACAGACTGCGCCGGGAAATCATCGCCACCGTAATCGCCAATGATCTTATTGACCGTGGGGGACCGTCCTTTGTGACGCGGCTGCAGGACGCCACCGGTCGAAGCGCCGGCGAGATCGTGCGCGCCTTCACGGTCGTGCGTGACGGCTTCGGGCTGCCGGTGGTTTACCGACAGATCGATGCGCTGGACAACAAGATCGACGGGCAGGTGCAACTTGACCTCTATGCTGGCGTCGGTCGGATGGCTCATGCTGCAACCGCCTGGCACTTAAGGAATGGCGACGCGACGGCTTCGCTTGGCGAGCGGATTGGCGAACTGCAGGCTGCGCGCAAGGCTCTCGAGCCCAAACTGGCGGCTCTGCTTCCCGATTTCAGCAAGCAACGGATCGAAGAGCGCAGGCATGCCCTGTTCAAGGGTGGTGCGCCGGAACGACTTGCCGAAAGACTTGCATTCATTGATGCTTCGGCACTGATACCCGACATCACGCTTGTCGCCAGGACTGCCAAGGCCGATTTGGGCAAAGCCGCCGAGGCCTTCTTTGCCGTCAGCGATGCCTTTCGCATCGGCCGCATCGAGATCGCGGCGCGCTCGATTGACCCGTCGGACTATTATGACGGGCTCGCCTTGGCGCGGGCTGTCGGCATGATCGACGCGGCCCGCCGCGGCATGGCCATTGCTGCGTTGACGGGATACGAGAAGCAGCCAGACCCCGTGGCGGCATGGCTTGCGGCCGGCGGAGAGAGAATTGCCAAGGTGCGCGAAAGGCTGCAGGCGCTGACCGAGGGCAGTGACATCTCCGTCTCGCGCCTTTCCGTGGCTTCCGGGCTGATGAGCGACCTGAGTATTCCGGAATGAGCACGTCGCTTCCCGCCGACGCAGCGGAAATTCATGTCGCGCATTCGACAAGGCGGGGCATCTGGGGCTGGATGTTCTTCGATTGGGCTGCGCAGCCCTTCTTTACCGTTGTGACTACATTCATCTTCGGTCCCTATGTGGTTTCGCGCATGGCCAGCGACCCGGCCATGGGCCAGGCCGCATGGGGATACGGCATCGCCGCCGCCGGCTTCGCCATCGCCATCCTGTCGCCGGTGCTCGGCTCGATCGCCGACCAGACAGGCCCGCGCAAACCGTGGATCGGCTTTTTCGCGGCAATCAAGATAATGGCGCTCTTTGCGCTTTGGTTCGCGGCGCCGGGCTCCAGCCTGTTTTGGGTTGTGCTGTGCTTCTCGCTCGCCTCGGTCGCAGCGGAATTTTCCACCGTCTTCAACGATTCCATGATGCCGCGGCTGGTGTCGAAGGCAGAAATCGGCAAGATTTCCAATGTCGCCTGGGGGCTAGGCTATCTCGGCGGCATGATCGTGCTGATCTTTGTCGTTGCCTGCCTGGCGGGCTCGCCTGAAACCGGCAAGACGATCATCGGCATAGACCCGCTATTCGGTCTCGATCCCAAACTTGGCGAGGACGCGCGCGCCACCGGTCCGCTTTCGGCTGTGTGGTATTTCGTTTTCATATTGCCGATGTTCTTCTTCACGCCTGATTCCGGAAAGGGCCTCGCGATCGGTCCGGCCGTGCGCGAGGGGCTGGCCGAGCTCAAATCAACGCTCAGGGAGGTCCGCCAGCGCGGCGGCATATTGCGGTTTCTGATCGCCCGCATGATTTATCAGGACGGGGTCAACGCCTTGCTCGGGCTTGGTGGCGTATTTGCCGCCGCGATGTTCGGATGGTCGATCACCGAGATCGGTCTGTTCGGCATCATCCTCAACGTCGTCGCCATTTTCGGCTGCCTGGTGGCAAGCCGGCTTGACACCGGTCTGGGTTCCAAGACCGTCGTGATCGTCGCGCTAACCATGCTGACGACGGCGACCGTGGGCATCGTTTCCACCGGACCCGGCTATACGCTTTTCGGTGGGCTGATGCTTCCCGGTGCAGATTCCGGCGGGCTTTTTGGAACGCCGGCCGAGAAAGCCTATATCTGTTTCGGACTGCTGATTGGCCTTGCCTTCGGCCCGGTTCAGGCCTCGTCACGTTCCTATCTGGCGCGCAGCGTTACCGCCGCCGAATCCGGTCGCTATTTCGGCATTTATGCGTTGGCTGGCCGGGCCACGAGTTTCACCGCTCCGTTTCTCGTAGCGACCGTGACCGCGGTCAGCGGGTCGCCGCGCCTGGGCATGGCGATGATCCTGCTGTTTCTGGTCGGCGGCCTTGCCGTGCTGTGGCCGGTGCCCTACCCGGCCGACAGGGTCGAGGCCTGACCGAAAGCCGAGGCGTCAGTGCCGGAAATGGCGCGTACCCGTGAATACCATGGCTATGCCGTGTTCGTCGGCCGCAGCAATGACCTCGTCGTCGCGCATCGATCCGCCCGGCTGGATGACGGCCGTCGCACCTGCCTCGACCGCCGATAAAAGCCCGTCCGCAAAGGGAAAGAATGCGTCGGAGGCGATGACTGAGCTCCTGGTGAGGGGTTCGGACAGGCCCGCAGCGGCGGCCGCATCGACCGCCTTGCGCGCGGCGATGCGCGAGGAATCGATGCGACTCATCTGACCGGCGCCGATGCCGACCGTTGCAAGATCCTTCGCATAGACGATGGCGTTCGACTTGACGTGCTTGGCAACGCGGAAGGCGAATTTCAGATCGGCCATTTCACGGTCCGTTGGCGCTCGCCTTGTGACCACTTTCAGCTCGAGATCGTCGATCACGGCATTGTCGCGTCCCTGGATGAGCAATCCACCGGCAACGGACTTTACGGTCATGCCGGTCGTGCGCGGGTCCGGGACGCCGCCCGTGACAAGAAGCCTGAGGTTTTTCTTGGCCGCGACGATGGCCTGCGCCTCTTCGCTGGCGCCCGGCGCGATGATCACTTCGGTGAAAGTCTTGACGATTTCCTCCGCCGCCTCGGCGTCGAGCCGGCCATTAAGCGCGACGATCCCGCCGAAGGCCGAGACCGGATCGCAGGCAAGAGCCTTCACATATGCGTCCAGCAGCGAGGCGCCCTCGGCGACGCCGCAGGGATTGGCGTGCTTGATGATGGCCACGGCCGCTGTCCGGGCAGGATCGAATTCGCCTGCCAGTTCGAAGGCGGCGTCCGTGTCGTTGATGTTATTGTAGGAGAGCTGCTTGCCTTGGAGCTGGCGCGCTGTTGCGACGCCGGGGCGCCGATCGCCGGTTACGTACAAGCCAGCCTGCTGGTGCGGGTTCTCGCCATAGCGCATGACGCTTTCGAGCTTGCCGCCGAACGCCCGCCAGGTGGGATGCTCGATCTCCAGCGTCTCGGCAAACCAGCCGGAGATCGCCGCATCATAGGCGGCGGTTCGCGCAAAAGCCTTGGCTGCAAGCTTCTGCCGGAACTCCAGCGACAAGCTGCCCATGTTCATGTCCAGTGCATTGAGGACGGCAGCATAGTCTTCCGGATCGGTAACGATAGCGACGTAGGCATGATTCTTGGCCGATGCCCGCACCATTGCCGGTCCGCCGATGTCGATGTTCTCGACGATCGAGGGGTAGTCGGCGGCCGAGAAACGAACATCCTCGAACGGGTAGAGATTGACGACCACCAGATCGATTGGCTCGATGCCGTGGTCGTGCATGACTGCCGCATGTTCCGGATCGTCGCGGACGGCGAGAATAGCGCCGTGCACCGAGGGATGCAGTGTCTTGACGCGGCCGTCCATGATTTCGGGAAATCCTGTCAGTTCCGAGACGTCGCGCACGGCGATCCCGGCTTCCGCGATAGCCTTGGAAGTGCCGCCGGTCGATATCAGTTCCACGCCGGCATGTGCCAGCGCAGCGGCAAACTTGGTCAGGCCGGTCTTGTCGGAAACAGAAAGCAGGGCGCGGCGAACCCGCACAAGGTCTGGAGCCGGAATTTTCTTCGAGACAACCGCCATGCGGGTGGCCTTTCATTTCAAAGACGGGATGGCCGGGCCGTAGCATGGCCACGACCCAAATCAAATCGGGACAAGGTCCGGCTTTCCGGTTTCACGAGCCTTGAGCGAAACCTTCACTATGCGTTCGGGTGAACTGCCAGTGGACTTCCTGGATCTCGGATGCCTTGAAGAACAGGACAATCTGCCGGCTGCGGCGCGGCCCTGCAAGACCTGCAAAATAGATCGAGTCCTCAACCTCCGGCGCGACTTCCTGGCAGGACATGACCCAACGGTCGGCGTGCGGCGCTGCCAGCACCAGCCGATCCTGCTCGTCCTGAAACAATTCGATGTCGGGGTAGATGTGAAACCGGATGGTCACGTGGTCGCGTCCATTGTTGCGCGCCGTCGCGCCGCCGGCCCGCAAGAAGCGATCCAGTCCTACAAGAACATCGCCATGCTCGGAAAGGGCGAGTTCGCGTTCGTGATAGAGCCCGAAATCGGAAACATAGCCGTCATGGCTTGCAATAAACCCCTGGACGCCAGGTTGGTCGGTGCGCCTGCAGGGGACATGTCTCGGACCGCCGATGAGAGGGGGACTTGCCAGGTCGTTGACCTTGATCGAGTGGTTGAAGTGGGCCGACGAGGTGTCGTTGAGGGTTGCGGTGGAATGGGCCGCCGTGGCGCGGGCAAGCGGGCGAAACTCCGCAGCGCCATATGTGTCGACGCCACAATTGACGATGAAATTGTGACGCCCGGAGGACATCTCGAAAGACAGAAATCCGGCATGGGCGGCGTTGGAGACATCAATTGGCGGCGGCAGGCCGGTATCGGCGATGACCGTCGTGTCGCCCATCGCCAGCCGCTCATAACCGGAATGCGGCGCGTGCAGCAGGGGCGCGCCTTCGGTGTCGTCGTGACGAAGGATTGCCGCGATACGGTCGTGGATCGTCGTCCCCATGCCGTTGAAGCGCGCAAGGCTGCCGTCCTGATGCCGGAAGAAGCGAAGCGCGGGCAGCATGCGGTCAACCGCGTTGATCAGAGCCGGCGGTGGCGTCTCTGCCTGGTTGGCGTAGGTGTATCTGAGCGGCAGCAGATCGGCGAGGAGCTCCATTACCGCCAGCGGATTGCGTGAGATATGGCCGCCATCGGGCAGGATCTGGCGATCCAGTTCCAACGCCAGGTGTCGCGTGGCATTGCGCAGCGCCGAGGCAGGCGCGGGCAGGGAAAGGGCGGAAAAGGCAAGCGCTATGCGGGCTCTCAGCCGGTCCTTGCCATCGGGCATCTCCTTCACCACCGAACGCAGGTAACGGATTTGGATGGCGAGTGATTTCAAGAAGGAGCGATAGAAGGGAAATTCGGCTCCCTGAAGAACGACGGAGGAATGCTGCAGCCAGGCGATGATGCGCTTGGCTGTCGTCGCGGGCTCCCAGGCGATGCCGGAGATACTGCCGCCATGCGTGAGGATCCAGTCCGAGACCAGCGCACGCGCGTTCGCCGCAGCCAGATCGGTGCCGGCGGCGCGCATATGGCGCAGCCAGCGAAATCCGTGCAAGGTCTTTTGCCAGCCACCGTTGGGTACGTCGATCTGGAAGGGCGATCTGCCGCCGGTTTCGACGAGATGGCCTGAAAGCGGGAACCGGCCATAGTAGATTTCGAGAGCAATTTGCGGATCGGCAAGGCGCAGGTCGGGAGGCGCGATCAGGACACGCTCCGGAGTCCGTCCCGAGTAGCGCCAGCGATATACCGGGCCGGCGCGCAAGCGCCGACGGGTCTTGCGCCACATCTCTTTGGCGACGAGCGTCCAGAGACGCGTCGTGTTGCCCGTCGCAGTCGCCAAGCAAATTCTCCCAATCAGTCGCGTTACTGACCGCCGCGTCCTCAAGCGTTCGCCAATAGTTTAAATGATTCAGCGGTTTATGCGAGAGTCAATTTTGCGTTAACGGATTTGCCGCGTTTTAGTCGATTCGCTTCAGGCGTGCGGCGAAAAAGCCGTCCAGGCCGGAAAGGCCGGGCAACCCAAGCCACATGTCGGCTGGCGTGGTGCGAAGCGTCCCGCCTTGTGTCAGGAATCCGTCGATTCCGTCGATCTCGCCCTGCTTGACCGGATCGGCCGCGACGCCGGTCGTTTCGGACAGAAACTGTTCGTGGAGCGCCTCGCCCTCCAGAGGGTCGAGCGAGCAGTTCGAGAAGACGATTCGCCCCCCGGGTTTCACAAGCCTGGCCGCGGCGCCAAGCATCCTTGACTGAAGTGCGGCCAGCTTGTCGACATCGTCAACTGATTTCGTCCACGGCACGTCGGGGTGGCGGCGCACCGTCCCGGTGGATGAACAGGGAGCATCAAGCAGGACGGCGTCGAAAAGGGTCGCCGGCTCGAAAGTGAAGACATCGGCATGAACCAGATTCGCCTCCATTTCGAGGCGTGCAAGGTTGCCCGCCAGCCGGATCAACCGATTGCGGGACGCGTCGATGGCCGTGACCTTGGCGCCGGCCAGAACAAGCTGTGCGGTCTTGCCGCCGGGCGCGGCGCAAAGGTCGGCGACCTGCATTCCGCCCATATCGCCGAAGAGCCGCGCCGGAAGGCTGGCTGCGGCGTCCTGGACCCACCAGCGGCCGTCGGCAAAGCCCGGCAGGTCCACGACATTGCCGCTCAGCTTTTCAACGCGCACGGTACCCATTGGCAAGGCGATGCCGCCGAGCCGCTCGGCCCACAGATCCGGGTTTGACTTGACAGTGAAATCGACAGGGGCTTCAACCCGGTGCGCCGCCATGATCCGCTTGGCCTTGTCTGGGCCATAGGCAGCCAGCAGCCGTTTGGCGAACCATGGTGGCGCGTCAGCCGTTTGCGCCAGCGTCGGCCCCAGTTCGGCCTCCTTTGCCCGGGCCAGGGACCGCAGCACGCCATTGACGAGGCCCGAGAACCGTGTCGTGCGGGGATCGGATTTGGCATGCGTGACCGCGAGATCGACCGCTGCGCTGTCTGGAATATCGAGGAACAGCATCTGGGCAGCCGCGACATGCAAGATGTGCGTAAGGGCGGTGGCCTTGGGGGGGAGCGGCTTTTCGAGGCGGCGAGATATGAGCGTGGCGATGGTCACGCGAAACCGCAGCGCGGTCGTCAGAATGGCGCGCACGAGGGCGCGGTCGCGCATGTCGAGCGCCAGATACTGCGGATGGCCGTTTTCGTTGTCGGTCAGGCCGTCGAGCGGCGTCACCGCGTCGATGACGACGGCAAGCAGTTTTGCGGCGGCCTTGCGCGCCGCCAGGCCGGGGCTGTCGCTGTCGGCGGCGTAGCGAGCAGAGGCTGTGGGACGGGTTCGCGTTTGGTGGATGCCGGTACTGCCGCCGCTCACGGTCGGCGGCCTTTTGGACCTGTCGGGTTTCGTCCCCACGGATTGGCCTTCGGCGCGGCGGGTTTCGCGGCCGGACGAAAATCACCCTGTTGCCCGTTCCATGGTCCCCTTGGCGCGTCTTCTGCTGAGCCTGCGTCTTCCTGGGCCATGGCGCGAAGGGCTGCGATCCGGTTTTCGGTGGCCGGGTGGGTAGAGAACAGATTGTCCATGCGTTCGCCTGACAGGGGATTGATGATGAACAGGTGCGCCGTCGCCGGATTGCGCTCGGCATCCGGATTGCGGATGCGTTGGGCGTTGCTGGCGATCTTGTCAAGCGCCGAAGCCAGCCGAAGCGGCTGGCCGGATATTTCCGCCCCACGGCGGTCGGCGGCGTATTCCCTTGTCCGGCTGATCGCCATCTGCACCATTGCGGCCGCCAAGGGCGCGACGATCATTGCCGCCAGAACGCCGATCAGCCCTAAGCCATTATTGCCGTTGCCGTTGCGGTTTCCGCCGAAAAAGAAGGCGAAGTTGCCGAGCATCGAGATGGCGCCGGCAAGCGTTGCCGTGATGGTCATCGTGAGCGTGTCGCGGTGCTGCACATGCGCCAGTTCATGCGCCATCACGGCGGCCACCTCTTCGTAGGAGAGGCGTTCAAGCAGGCCTGTGGTTGCGGCAACGGCAGCGTTTTGCGGATTGCGGCCCGTGGCGAAGGCGTTAGGCTGAGGATTCTCGATAAGATAGGTCTTTGGCATGGGCAGGCCCGCCTTCGCTGCAAGGTCGCGCACGATGCCGAAATACTCCGGCGCCGTTTTTTCACTCACTTCAACGGCATGATGCATGCGCAGCACCATCTTGTCCGCGTTCCAGAAGCTGAAAAGGTTCATGCCGGCAGCCAACAGGAATGCGATCCCCATGCCGCCCGTGCCGCCGATCAGATACCCCACCGCCATGAAAAGGGCGGTCATGAATGCCAGAAGCATTGCGGTGCGGATCAGGTTCACGACGAATCTCCGTTAAGTGGCTGCCAAAGCGGTGTGGTAGCGAGCCAGCGTAGAGCTATATGATGGGAAACGTGCCGCCCGGTTTCAATGCAGAACAGACAGGTCCGGAACTGACATGACACATGCCGAGACAGACCAGCCAGCCCCTCAGAAGGCAATATCAGCAGCGGCAAGGCGCGCGCTGGCGGAGGCCGCGTCTCGCAGAACGGACTACAAGGTCGCAGAGGCCGCGATGCCGCCAGAGCGCGGCGGTCGATCAGGAATGGAGCCGGTCCGGTACGGCGACTGGGAAGTAAAGGGCCTGGCGACAGACTTCTGACCCTTCGGCCGAGGTACCGTCGTTTTCAGTCGCCATGGTGGAACCAGCAGGCGATTGTCGCGTTTTTGGTCCAATATTTTTCCGAAACGCATGACCCCGAGGACTCTGTGCCATGCTCATCCGGCTGGGCTATGAAATAGCCATCGAATGCCAGCAACAAACCCCCGTCATCTCCCTGCTTGAGATTCATCAGGAGAGGCAGCCTGATATCAAACGGCAAACACGCGTGATCACATCGCCTTCGGTGCCCACGTCCACATACAAGGATCGTTACGGCAATTCATGCAGGCGGTTTACGGTGCCTGCGGGAAATTTCCGTATTCTGTACGATGCGGTAGTTGAGGATGCCGGTAAATATGACGAGGTCAACACGCTCGCGCGGGAGCTTCCCGTCGAGGATTTGCCCGATGAAGTTCTCGGTTATCTGCTGGGAAGCCGTTATTGCGAGACCGATCACCTGAGCAGTCTGGCCTGGGGTCTGTTCGGAAATGTGAAACCCGGCTGGGCTCGTGTTCAGGCCGTTACAGATTACGTGCACAACCGCTTGTCGTTCGGGTACGGGTATGCTCGATCGACGCGTACAGCCGCGCAGGCGCATGACGAGCAGGTGGGCGTATGCCGCGACTTCGCCCATTTGGCGATCGCCCTTTGGCGCTGCCTGAACATTCCGGCGCGCTACGTCAATGGCTATCTAGGCGACATCGGCGTGCCGCAAGATCCCGCGCCCATGGATTTTTCAGCCTGGTTCGAGGTGTTCCTGGAGGGCAAGTGGTACACGTTCGACGCGCGTCACAACACGCCGAGGATGGGCCGCGTGGTGGTCGCGCGCGGCCGGGACGCGACCGACGTTCCGCTGCTGCACAGCTTCGGGCCGCATCGCCTAGATCTGTTCAAGGTGTGGACCTACGAACAGGAAAGCCATCCGGCAAAGCCCCCCTATCACGGGGTGGACCGGACCGCAGGATCGCACATGATAGCCTGAGAAAGGGTCTTGCGAGATGTCACAAAAAGGAATAAATTCCTTTTTGTGATGTTGACTCGAAAATCCATGGTGGCGATGGCTCCGGCGTTTTCCGTCGCTGGCGGCAGCGCCTCTCTCGACGCTGCAGAGGCATTTCGTGGCCCCGTGGAAGCGATTGTCATCAACGTCATCGACGGGGATACGTTCTTCGCGGAAGCCTACATCTGGCCGGGCCAGATGGTTCGCGTCAACGTTCGCGTACGCGGCATTGACGCACCGGAAATGAAATTT
>JBKJRE010000036.1:0-2691 GCA_046594775.1 Rhizobiaceae bacterium
GCAGTCCAGTGCCGCGAGTCCGAATAGCAAAGCAGGCGAGGGCGGCATAGTTCCGGGAGAGTATCAGGCGGGTCCGATGCAGGCCTATTTTTCTTCGGACGGCACGTTTCGCATGACCGGTCCGGGGGGCGGTCGCAATGTGACTGGGCGCTATACAGTCAAGGAATATTTGCTCACCCTCGATGATGCTGTAGGCGACACGGGTTCGGCCGTATTCCCAATGCGTTGCAAGGTGGAGCCGCAGGCCAGAGGCTTCAGTCTCGCCGCCACTGAGGGGTCCTGCTCTGCGTTGAATGGTGTCGATTTCGTGCAGTCGAACTGAGTGGCGCGGTCGTCGCAAAGTGCCGGAACTGCCGGCGCATCGGGCGCGGGCGCAGGTTCTTCGCGTTGTCGCGGTGCGTGATCCCGAGGCACATTTTCAATATGCGCGGAACTTTCGAAGCTCAGTTGGCTTCTCTTGCAAACAAGGAGAATACCCATGGCAAATCTAGGCAGACTTGCGATCGCAATGCTCGGTCTCCTGGCTTATCAAAACCGCGACAAAATCGGCGATGCTATGCGCGGCCTCGGCCAAGGCACCGATCCCAACAACCCTGAGGGTGGCCTGTTGGATCAGGTATCGAAGGGCGTTTCAGGAACGGCGCTCGGGGACGTCCTCGATCGCTTCCGAAAAAGCGGCGCGGGCTCCAAGGTCGATTCATGGGTTCGGCAAGGTCCAAACGAGCCGATTGGGACGCGGGAGGTCGAGTCTGCCATAGATGAGGAAACGCTTTCTTCGCTATCCCAGCAGACGGGGCTTTCACGCGAGGAACTGATCTCACGGATCACGCAGGTTCTTCCAGAAGCAGTCGACAAGATGACGCCAAACGGCGAACTGCCGTCTGTCGATGCGTCACGCTCGGACAATCTTCTTGACGATGTGCCTTCGCGTCGGTGATCGGCATATAATCGGGACATACGCATGCCGTCGTTGAGGACCGTCCTAAATGTCGTGCTATCGCTGCTCGTTTTGACCGTTCAGGCGGACGCTCAGGAATGGGAAAAATTCGGCTTTCGCAAGTTGGGATTCGGCTTTGACCTGCCGCCGGGTTTCGCTCTGAATGAGACGTCTGAAGACGGAAGAAGCGCCACTTTCAAGGCGGGCGAGGGGGCCTTCCTCACGGTATGGGGAGACAACCTTCCCCGGCGACATTTCAAGGCGACGATTCAGGCCCAACTCAATGCCGATGAGGTAGAGGGATGGGAGATAACGTATAGGCGGATGACGAATACCTGGGCAAGCTATTCCGGGATCCGGGACGGCAGGATTCGCTACGTTAGGGCAATCTTGGTCTGCAAGGATCGACTGGGCATTTTTCAACTCGACTACGACGCCGAAAACAAGATCCCATATGACCCGATTGTCACCAGGATGGTGCGATCGTTGAAGGCGGATGGGTGCTAAACACAGCAAACGATCAGTCCGAGGCCGCCACAAAGTCGCTGGCCGAACTTGGTATACTGGCCGGCTTGCTCGATTCTCGCTGGCGCATTCCTGGTACATCCATTCGCTTCGGCCTGGATGCCGTGGTCGGCCTTGTTCCAGTGCTTGGTGACGCAGCCACCGGATTGGTATCGGTGTATATCTTGTTGCGGGCCCGAGAGCTCGGAGCGGGAAGGGCCTTGCTGGCACGGATGCTCGGAAACGTTGTACTTGACACGGTTGTGGGGAGCGTACCGCTCCTGGGTTCGGTCTTCGACGTCTATTTCAAGGCGAACAACCGCAATATCCGGCTCCTTCGACGACATCTCGAGGTAAGCAGGTAGCGCGCATCTCTTGGAGCGAGCGACTACTCTCGAGCGAATACCTTTCTTGCGGTGCGTTTGGGCAGGCAGCGATTGTTGCTACTGTTCTCGGCAGGCAATTAAATTCGATTTCAGGTGCAGATAGCGATGCCTTTAACCGCCTTTTGTCCATTGCCTCGGAATTGCTTAAAATGTCCGCGTATCTGGCGATGAAGCGTGAAGTGTCATGGTATAAGGGTGCGCGGAGGGCAGGCGGCGAATCAGCCCAAGGAGCACGAAATGACGACGGACAGTCAGACGGATATGGAAGCGGAAGGTTTGGATTCGACGAGGCGGGCGATGCTTGTTCGTCTCGGGCTCGCTGTTTCGGCCGTTTGGCTTGCGCCGGCTTTGCTTCAGCTAAGCCAAGCGAGCGCTTCGGGACGCGATGGCGGCGGCGGTGACGGTGGCGGCGATGGCGACAGCGGCGGCGATGATGGCGACGGCGGTGGCGACAGCAGCGATAGCGACAGCGACAACGATTCGGGTGACGACGACGGCGATGACAATAGCAGCGCCGGTGACGACAACGCGCAGGGCGACGACGACACACAGGACGACGACGACGAAACGCAGGACGTCATCAGAAAGCTTAGCCCGCGGCTTCAGTAGGGATATTTGGCCGCGTGGCCGATGCAACAATCAATTCAGCCAGCTCCGGAAACGCGCGGCTGCAAGGTTGAGATCGTGAGGGACGGCAGCCAAGTAAAATCAAAAGTCGTTCGTAACAAAAAACTAGGAAGATATGCTGGCGGAGGGGATGTGGCGCATGTGGCGCTTCTCGCTGCTTATCGGCGTCGCGCGCGCTTAACAGTGATTACCGGAACTCCCCTCAGATGCGTCACACTTCATGCTCGGTCAATAAAG
>JBKJRE010000290.1:0-4267 GCA_046594775.1 Rhizobiaceae bacterium
GCGTGTAGCGCTCGTTCTTCTTCGCGGGATAAAGGTCGGCCGTCGGGTCGGCTGCCTCGGCGCGCGCCGCTACGGAGGATCGGGACAGGATGGCAGCCGAGATCAGCCCGATACCGAGCCCCTGCAGAATGCTGCGACGGTTCAGATAGGCTGATTCAGGCGTCGCAAGAGCTTCGGCAATCGCCCATGATGGACGTCTATGTATGGCTACCATTGTCGGTCACTCCGTGGCGTGGGCGGGCGTGGCAATCTTGTCGGATCTCCTCGCCAGATCAATTCAACTCGCTTCACGTTCGTGTTGCGGCGTCCAGATGTTACAATTCCGGCCGAAATTTTCTCATGCCGCCTTGCCGTGCTCGTTCATCACCGTGTCGGCGAGACGTCCCGTCAGTTCAGCCATGTGGTCAAATGTCGCCCTGTAGCTGGCGACACCGGCGGTTGCAGAACGCAGTTCGATGATCAGGTCGCCGATTTCCGACTGCGGCATGGTTGCTTCGACCACATCCCAGCCTGGCCAGCCGGATCGTGCATCGAAGCCGAGAATGTGGCCGCGCCTTTGCGGTACAAGGGCCGTCACTTTGGCGGTTGCATCCGAGGGCGTCGCTATCTCAACCTTCATGATGGGCTCAAGCAGGATCGGCGAACATTGGGCCATACCCTCCTTCATGGCTGTTCGTGCGGCCAACTGGAAGGCCATGTCGGAAGAATCGACGGAATGATAGGACCCGTCGGAGAGGTTGACCGCAACGTCAACCACGGGAAAACCGAGCGGCCCCGACCTCAGATAGTCTCGCACGCCGGCTTCCACCGACTGGATATATTGCTTGGGCACCACTCCGCCGGTGATCGTGTCGCTGAAGACGAAGCCCGAACCGCGCGGAAGCGGCTTGATGTCGAGCACGACGTCCCCGAACTGCCCGTGACCGCCGGACTGCTTCTTGTGCCGCCCGCGTTGAGTGGCCGATCCGCGGATCGTTTCCCGGTAAGGCACCTTCGGAGGCTGGACGCCGATCGAAATCTGGTTCCTGCCTTCCAGCCTCTCCACAGTGACGCGCAGATGCATCTCGCCATGGCCCGAAAGCACGGTTTCGCCGGAATCCTGATTGTGATGAAGCGCCAGCGACGGATCTTCTTCGGCAAGACGCTGAATAGCTGCCGACATCTTCACGTCGTCCTTTCGCTCCCTGGATCGCAGTGAGAACGCATAGACCGGCTGCGGCGCTTCGATAGCGGCAAGCGGCGCCATCCCGCCTCGCGCCGTTGTCAGTGTCTGCCCCGTCTTGGCTGCATCGAGCTTTCCGAACGCCACGGTGTCGCCTGCACCGGCGGCCGGGAGCTTCACCTGCTCCTTGCCGAGCATGCGATAGACGCCCGAGACCTTTGTCGTTTCATTGTTTGAAAGCCAGAGTTCGGCGCCGTCTGAAATGGTGCCCGCAAGTACCCGACAGACGGACAGCTTGCCGCCATGCGGGGTGTGAATTGTCTTCATGACTTGCGCGACGGCGGCTTTCTCCTCGGGAACGCCCAGACGCTTGCGGGTCGCCGCAACATCAGGCGCGTCGTGACGGATTGCCTTCAGCAGGCGCAGCACGCCGTTCCCTTTTTCAGCGGTGCCTATCATCACCGGGATAACCGAACCATCGCGCAAATCGGCCGACAGGTCGTCAAAAATCTCGTCGCGAGGCGGATCGTGCTCTTCCAGGAGCTGCTCCATCAACAGGTCATCATGATCGGCCAGCGTCTCGAGCATCGAGAACCGGGCTTCGATTTCGCGGGCTTTCTCGTCGCTCGGAATTTCGGTGATCTCGCTTTCGGCGAAATCTCGCCAGATGTAGGCGCGCTCCAGCGCCAGATCGATCGACCCGACAATTGCCCCATCCTTGCGCAGCGGGATCTGGCGAAGCAGCAGAGGGAAGGCGCTGGCCGGCTGCAGCATCTTCAACGTGTCGCGTACCCCGGCGACCGATTTGTCAATTTTGTTAAGGAACAGGATACGTGGAACACCAAATTCATCGAGCTTTCGCATGATCAGTTGCAGGGCAGGGATCTTTTTCTCGTCCGCTTCGGCAACGACTATCGCGAGGTCGCATGCCGCCAGGACCGGGTCGGCCCCGAAGGCGAATTCTACTGAACCGGGGCAGTCGATGAAGGTCAGGCTGTCGCCCATGAAGTCAATGCTCGCGACCGAGGCTTCCACGCTCATGCCATGGGCTTTGGCTTCCGCGGAATGGTCCGAAACTGTATTGCCCGATGAAACCGGGTTTTGTCTGGGAATGGCCCCTGTTCGGGCCAGGATTGCTTCAAGAAGCGTAGTTTTCCCGCTGGCGAAGGGACCGACAATGGCGATGCATTTCGGCCCCGTACGTCTTCCTCCGGCGCGATTTCCCATGATTGCAGACCTCCACTCAAGGCGTTTCCTTTGAGCGGCGGCCGGCACTTTGGCCGTCGCGCGGCAGGTATGCGTGCTCCTGCCCTGAGCCCATGGTCACACGGGTTTGCGGGCAGGGCAATAAAAATAGAGTGACTGCGCGCGCCCGATACCCGACAAATGACCGGATCGAGGAGGCAAAGGAGGTTTGCCCATGAACGTCATTCGCTGCGGCAGCGTCGCGACAAAGGTCGCGCCCGCCACGTATTTTACCGGCCGGGTGCTGCAAACGCCGATCATCGAGACGGAAGAACCGTCGCGCCTGCGGGCGTTGATGGTCGGGTTCGAACCCGGCGCCCGCACGGCATGGCACACCCATCCGCTGGGCCAGACGTTGTTTGTTGTGTCCGGCGCTGGCCGCGTTCAGGTTTGGGGCTCGCCAATCGTCGACATAAAGGCGGGCGATGTCATCTGGTTTGAACCCGGCGAGAAGCATTGGCATGGCGCCGGTCCGGAAACCGCAATGGCTCACATTGCCATGCAGGAAGCGCTGGACGGGGTGCATGTCGAATGGATGGAGAAGGTGAACGACGCGCAGTATGCTCCGTGATCCGGCTCCATGCTGCGCTCGCCGAACAGTCGAACCAGCATGTCAAGCGCGCCAGCCTGGATTGTCCCTCGGCTCTGCTTCAAAGGGAAAAACCGGCCCGAGGCCGGGTCGATAACGTCATAAGGGCGCTGCTCAGTTTAAGGATGCGGTGAAGCGTTGGATCCGCGTGCAGGCTTCTTCGAGCAGCGCATCTGAGGTGGCATATGAGATGCGGAAGTTCGGTCCAAGCCCGAAGGCTCCACCGAACACGGTCGCCACCCCTTCGGCCTCAAGCAGTTGCGAGCAGAAGGTTTCGTCGGTGTCGATCACCGTGCCATTCCGGGTTTTCTTGCCGATCAGTTCAGCACAGGAAGGATAAACGTAGAACGCGCCCTCCGGCGATGGACAGCTAATCCCTCTGGCCTGGTTCAGCATTGACACGACCAGGTCCCGCCGCCCTTGGAATATCGCCTGGTTCTTGGCGATGAAGTCCTGCGGCCCGTTGAGCGCCTCGACCGCGGCCCACTGCGCGATCGTACAGGCGCCGGATGTCTGCTGGCCCTGGATCATATCCATTGCCTTGATGAGCGGCAAGGCGCCGGCCGCATAGCCGATGCGCCAGCCTGTCATTGCATAGGCTTTAGACACGCCATTCATGGTCAGCGTCCGCGCATAGAGGTCTGGCTCCACCTGGGCGATCGTCTTGAAGGCGAAATCGCCATAGGTCAGGTGCTCGTACATGTCGTCGGTCAGCACCCAGACATGCGGATTCTTCAACAGCACGTCGGCCAATGCCCTGAGTTCGGATCCGGTGTAGGCCGCGCCTGACGGGTTGGATGGCGAATTCATCAGCAGCCATTTCGTCTGTGGCGTAATCGCCTTTTCAAGCGCCTCGGCCGTAAGCTTGAAGCCGTTGTCGATGCTCGTGGGTGCAAACACCGAGGTACCGCCGCAAATGGCCACCATCTCCGGATAACTCACCCAGTAGGGAGCCGGTATGATGACCTCGTCGCCAGGGTTGAGTGTGGCCATGAAGGCGTTGAAAAGAATCTGCTTTCCGCCCGTGCCGACGATGGTTTGTTCCGGTCGGTAATCGAGATTGTTTTCCCGCTTGAACTTGTTTGCGATCGCTTCGCGAAGCGGCGCGATGCCCGATACAGGCGGGTATTTGGTCTCGCCGCGTTTGATGGCGGCGATCGCAGCATCCTTGATGTTGTCGGGTGTGTCGAAGTCGGGTTCGCCGGCGCCCAGGCCAATAATGTCGCGTCCGGCATTTTTCAACTCGCGCGCTTTCTGCGTGACCGCGATCG
>JBKJRE010000168.1:0-2703 GCA_046594775.1 Rhizobiaceae bacterium
CGGATCGCCTCCGGCACTTCGCGCGCCTTGCCGTGGCCGAAGCCGACGCGGCCCTTCTGGTCGCCAACGACGACGAGTGCTGCAAAACCGAAGCGACGGCCGCCCTTGACGACTTTCGCAACACGGTTGATGTGGACGAGCTTGTCGACAAACTCGCTGTCCTCGCGGTCGCGGCCACGGCCGCCATCCCTGCGTTCTTGTGCCATATCCTGTTCCTTATTTTTTTCCGGAAGCACGGTTGTTGATGATATCCGGCGCCTCTGCGGGTCGCCGGGAGCGAAAATCAGAAGCTGAGGCCGGCCTCGCGGGCAGCGTCAGCCAGCGCCTTGACGCGGCCATGATAGATGTAGGGTCCACGGTCGAACACCACATCCTTGATGCCGGCCTTGCCGGCGCGCTCGGCGATCAGCTTGCCGACGGCGGCGGCTGCCGCGACATCGGCGCCGGTCTTCAGCGAGCCCTTGACGTCCTTCTCGAGGCTCGAGGCGGCAGCGACGGTGTGCCCCTTCGAATCGTCGATGATCTGCGCGTGAATGTTCTTCGACGAGCGGAAAACCGACAGGCGCAGACGGTCGCCCGACACCTTCTTGATCTGACGACGGACGCGCTGGGCGCGCCGCTGGGTGGATTCCTTGGCAGCCATGTTGTTCGTTCCTTGCCTTCAAAAATCGGGCGCGGCCATATGCGGTAGGCGAAAGCGCCTCCCGCGACCCCGCACCGCGGCCTACTTCTTCTTGCCTTCTTTGCGGACGATCTTCTCGCCTGCATATTTCACGCCCTTGCCCTTGTAGGGCTCCGGCGGGCGGTATTCGCGGATTTCGGCGGCCACCTGGCCGACCTGCTGCTTGTTGATGCCGGTGATCGAGATTTCCGTCGGCTTGGGCACCGTGATGGTGATGCCTTCGGGCGTCTGATAGACCACTTCATGGCTGAAGCCGAGCGAAAGCTGCAGATTCTTGCCCTGCAGCGCCGCGCGATAGCCGACGCCGTTGATCTCCAGCTTCTTTTCGAAGCCGTCCTTCACGCCCTGGACGATGTTGACGATCTGGGTCCGCGACATGCCCCATTTGGAGCGGGCAACCTTCGATTGGTCGCGCGGCTGAACGGCGATCTCGCCGTCCTCCATCTTGACCAGCACTTCTTCGTTGACCACGAACTTCAGCTCGCCCTTCGGACCCTTGGCGGTGACGGTCTGACCGTCGACACTGGCGGTCACGCCCTGCGGCAGGGCGACTGGTTTCTTGCCAATACGAGACATGTTGTTGTCCTCGCTACTCTTCTTGTTTCAGGCCTGCCGGATCAGAATATCTGGCAGAGGATTTCGCCGCCGACATTCTGCTCGCGCGCATCATGATCGGCCATAACGCCCTTCGGCGTCGAAAGGATGGCGATGCCGAGGCCGTTGGCGACATGCGGGATCGACTTGGCCGAGACATAGACGCGGCGGCCGGGCTTGGAGACGCGGGCTATTTCGCGGATCACCGGAGCACCGTCGAAATACTTCAGCTCGATCTCGATCTCCGACTTGCCGTTGTCGAAATCGGTCTGGCTGTAGTCGCGGATGTAGCCTTCGGTCTTCAGCACTTCCAGGACGCGGGCGCGCAGCGTCGAGGCCGGCGTCGACACGGACGACTTCTTGCGGCCATAGGCGTTGCGGATGCGGGTCAGCATATCGCCGAGAGGATCACTCAATGACATTGTTTGTCCTCCTTACCAGCTGGACTTGACGAGACCGGGGATGGCCCCGGAATTGCCGAGTTCACGAAGCGCGATGCGCGACATGCCGAGTTTGCGGTAGACGGCGCGCGGACGGCCGGTGATCAGGCAGCGGTTGCGAATGCGCACCCTTGCGCCATTGCGCGGCATCGCAGCCAGCTTCAGCTGGGCACGGAAACGCTCCTCCAGCGGCTGCGACTGATCCATGATCAGGTCCTTCAACGCCTTGCGCTTGGCGGCGTCCTGCGCCACGAGCTTGCGGCGCCTGTTGTTCTTCTCGACTGAGCTGGTCTTTGCCATTTCAGATTTTTCCTTTTCTCGCTGCCGTTACTGGCGGAAGGGGAAGTTGAATGCCTTGAGCAATGCCCTGGCTTCGTCGTCCGTTTCCGCAGTCGTACAAACGATGATGTCCATGCCCCAGATCTGATCCACCTTGTCGTAGTTGATCTCCGGAAACACGATGTGTTCCTTGATGCCCATGGCGTAATTGCCACGACCATCGAAGCTCTTCGGGTTGAGGCCGCGAAAATCCCGAACGCGCGGCAGTGCGATCGTCACCAGGCGGTCGAGAAACTCGTACATGCGCTCCTTGCGGAGCGTCACCTTGGCGCCGATCGGCATCTTCTCGCGGACCTTGAAGCCGGCGATCGAATTGCGCGCATGGGTGACGATTGCCTTTTGACCGGCGATCAGCGCCAGATCTTCGGCGGCGATCGCGGGCTTCTTGGAATCGGCCGTCGCTTCGCCCACGCCCATGTTCAGCACGACCTTGTCGAGACGCGGAACCTGCATCTCGTTGTCGTATTTGAACTGTTCGAGCAGCGCCTTGCGAATGGTCTCGTTGTAGACCTGCTTGAGGCGCGGCTGATAAGTTGCCTTAGCCATTGATGACTTCTCCCGAGCGCTTGGCGACACGCACCTTCTTGCCGTCCTTCTGGATCTGGAAACCGACGCGGGTCGGCTTGCCATCCTTGGGATCGGCGAGGG
>JBKJRE010000220.1:0-3175 GCA_046594775.1 Rhizobiaceae bacterium
ACGACGAGGCCCGCGTGCTCGACGGGGATAAGCCGGTCGACGCTAAGAAATTTTCAGATCGGTTAGCGCGAATGATCGCCCGATGTGTCCCGGCTCACTAGCACGGCAACTGGCGTGACTTCCGTCGGTCAACCGCATTCTTTACCACCATCACGGGCCGGAAGAACGGTGGCGCTACGGCGTCGTCAACATTCCCGCTATCTGTTCAGCAAGACGCGTGCGGATTTGGCCAGAGCGACCAGGGATTGAGGTGCTTGAACAACGAAGGCAAATCACATCGCGATAGCCCCGGCGAAGTCATCTCGGGTCTGGTTGAGCGCGTGACCTTCCATAATCTCGAAACCGGCTTCTGCGTCCTCCGCATCAAGGCACGGGGCCATCGCGACCTTGTCACGACCATCGGACATGCGGCGATGATTTCTGCTGGGGAATGGGTCACAGCTTCCGGCGATTGGATCAATGACCGCACCCACGGCCTGCAATTTCGCGCACGCTTCCTGAAAACCTCCGCGCCAACCTCGCTCGATGGAATCGAAAAATACCTTGGCTCCGGCATGATCCGAGGCATCGGGCCGGTTTACGCCAAACGCATGGTAAAGATGTTCGGCAAGGACGTCTTTGACCTTATCGAGGTTGAGCCCGAGCGATTGAGGGAGGTGGAGGGAATAGGGCCGAAACGGGCCGACAAGATCACATCCGCCTGGGCCGATCAGAAAGTCATCCGCGAGATCATGGTGTTTCTGCATAGCCATGGGGTCGGAACCGCTCGGGCCGTGCGCATCTTCAAGACATATGGCGTCGACGCCGTGCAGGTGATGAGTGAGAACCCCTACCGCCTGGCGCGGGATATTCGCGGCATAGGTTTCCGGACGGCGGATTTGATCGCCGAGAAACTCGGCATCGAAAAGACCGCCATGATCCGTGTTCGCGCCGGCATTTCCTATGCTCTGACTGAAGCGATGGGCAACGGTCATTGCGGTTTGCCGCTGGAGGAACTGATCCCGCTGTCCGTCAAACTGCTCGAGGTGCCCGGCGAGTTGATCCAGACAGCCATCGAGCTGGAAATTACCGATGGTGTCGTGACGGCTGACTCGGTCGCAGAAACGCCGTGTGTCTTCCTGAGCGGGCTCTATCACGCGGAGAAAGGTGTCGCCGACCGGTTCCACCATTTGATCTCGGGTCCCCTTCCCTGGCCGGAGATCGATGCCGACAAGGCACTTCCCTGGATCGAGAAGAAGACCGGTCTGGCCCTCGCCCAGAGCCAGATTGAGGCCATTCAGCTGGCACTTCGCTCCAAGGTCATGGTGATCACTGGTGGCCCTGGCGTTGGAAAGACCACCATCGTCAACTCGATCCTGCAGATCCTGGCTGCAAAAGCAGTCACGCTGTTGCTGTGCGCTCCGACTGGGCGAGCTGCCAAGCGGATGAAAGAAGCGACCGGCATGGAGGCAAAGACCATCCATCGCCTGCTGGAAATCGACCCAAAATCCTTTGGCTTCAAGCGAAACGAAGACAGACCGCTCGACTGCGATCTCCTGGTTATCGATGAAAGCTCGATGGTCGACGTCTCCCTGATGCACTCACTGCTCAAGGCGGTCCCGGATCACGCGGCGATCCTGATCGTGGGAGACATTGACCAGCTGCCCTCCGTCGGCCCCGGACAGGTGTTGGCCGATATCATCGGATCCAAAGCAATTCCGGTTGTACGACTGACGGAAGTGTTCCGACAGGCCGCCCAGAGCAAGATCATCACCAGCGCCCACCGGATCAATCAAGGCCAACTGCCGGACCTGACCAAGCCGGACGGCGAGAGCGATTTCTATTTTGTTCCGGCCGATGATCCGGATCAGGCCGTGACGCGCATTCTCGACTTGGTCAAGAATCGAATCCCGAAGCGCTTCGGTCTGAATCCCATTCGCGACATCCAGGTTCTCTGTCCGATGAACCGCGGTGGTGTCGGCGCCCGCTCGCTCAACATTGAACTTCAGGCCGTATTAAACCCCGCGGGAGAAAACAAGGTGGAACGCTTTGGCTCGACCTTCGCGCCCGGCGACAAGGTCATGCAGATCGAGAACGACTACGACAAGGAAGTCTATAACGGGGACATCGGCCACGTTGAGGGCGTCGATGTCAACGAGGGAGAACTGACCGCCAGTTTCGACGGCCGGACCGTGACCTATCTGTTCGGAGAACTCGATACGCTGGTGCTTGCCTACGCGGCGACGATTCACAAAAGCCAGGGATCGGAATATCCTGCAGTTGTCATTCCCGTGCTGACGCAGCACTACGCGATGCTCCAGCGAAACCTGCTTTATACCGGGATCACCCGAGGCAAGCGGCTGGTGGTGTTGGTCGGCCAGCGCAAGGCAGTGGCCATTGCCGTAAAGAACGTGTCCGGCCGAAGACGCTGGTCCAAACTGGACGAATGGCTGGTTGGATGTGTTTGCTTATGATCGGGTTTCGGAAATCGCCGATGCAGAATTGGCGTCGATTGTCTGATCGGGACCAAGTATGCGGACTTCATCAGGGCCAGCGTTCAACTGTATTGCGTTAACAGGACAGACACATGACCGCACCTCGCAGGGATCGATGTGATTAAAAAACCTTGCACAAGTGGAGCCAGACATGACAGCACCAGTTCAGAGACCTCCGTGGGAATGACGGTCTAGTATGGCTTCCAAGAAAACGCTTAACGCAACGAACCTTGGGGCGCTGGGCGCGGAGCGTCTGGCCGAGTTGTTGATCGAGATCAGCACGGGCGACGCCTGTGCTAAAAGACGCTTGCGAATGGAACTGGCCGGCGCACAAAGCCCCAAGGAACTGGCCCGCGAAGTGCGCAAGCGAATTGCGACGATCGCGAGATCCCGGAGTTTCGTCGATTGGCAGAATCGCAAGGCGCTTGTTGACGATCTCCAGACGCAGCGACGCGCCATCGTGGAGAAAATTGCAACAGCCGACGCGGATGACGCCTTGGATCTGATGTGGCGGTTCCTTGGCTTGGCGGAGTCGATCTTCGAGCGCTGCGATGACAGCAGCGGCGCCATTGCACCACGGGCGGCAACCACAGAAGCCTGGGCAACGTAACGCCCGCCTACGCGTACTTCGGCAGAGCCGAGGCCATCATCCAACAGCGAGAAAGGATCAAACGGCACACCATCGAACATCGGCCCTTGCA
>JBKJRE010000226.1:0-4691 GCA_046594775.1 Rhizobiaceae bacterium
TACGGCGCCAAGATGCCCTCGGCGACGACATGGTCCATTCCCGACCGCTCGCCCAACATCAAGATTGTGTCGGTAAGCGGCAAACTGCTCGCCAACCGCGGCATGAGCGGCGGCGAGGCCATCGGCCTGCACGAAATGTCGCCCTATATCCCCCATGCGGTGATGGCGATCGAGGATCGCCGCTTCTATTCGCATTTCGGGATCGATCCACTCGGTCTTGCGCGGGCGATGGCAACCAACATGATGCAGGGCAGGTTCAGCCAGGGCGGCTCGACCCTGACTCAGCAGCTGGCAAAAAACCTTTTCCTGAAGCCTGATCGCACTATCGAACGGAAGGTGCAGGAGGTGCTGCTCGCGCTGTGGCTGGAGCACAAGCACACCAAGGACCAGATTCTGGAAATGTATCTGAACCGGGTCTATTTCGGCTCGGGCGCCTATGGCGTCGAGGCGGCTTCACGGCGCTATTTCGGCAAGGGTGCGCGCGACGTAACGCTCTCGGAGGCGGCGATGCTCGCTGGCCTTCTGAAAGCGCCGTCTCGCCTGTCGCCTGCCCGCGACCCAAAAGCGGCGGACGAACGCGCGCAGTTGGTGCTTGCGGCCATGCGCGACGAGATGATGATCGGCGACAAGGAACTCACAACCGCCATGAGCGCGCCGGCGACGCGCGCAGCATCCTACTGGACCGGTTCGGAAAACTATGTCGCAGACCGGGTGATGGAGGAACTTCCTGGCCTGATCGGCGATGTCCGCAGTGACATCATCGTCGATACGACTGTCGATCTGACGCTTCAGGAGCTTGCCGAGAAATCGATCAGGCGGCTTGTGGACGAAAACGGCAAGACGCTGAATGTCAGTCAGGGAGCGCTGGTGTCGATCGATAATTCGGGCGCCGTCCGCGCCATGGTAGGCGGTTACGACTACGCCAACAGCCAGTTCGACCGGGCCTCCGAGGCGCGCCGTCAGCCGGGCTCTGCGTTCAAACCCTTCGTCTACATGGCCGCGCTCGAGCAGGGCCGTACGCCTGACAGCGTGCGCAACGATGCGCCGATCAGGATCGGCAAGTGGACGCCGGAAAATTACAACGGCAAGTATTTCGGGCGTGTGACGCTGGCTACGGCGCTCGCGAAATCGTTGAATTCGGTTGCAGCGCAGCTTGCCATGGAAGTTGGCCCCGAAGCGGTCGTGGAGGCGGCTCATCGAATGGGCATCGAATCGGATCTGCAGGCCAATATCTCAATCGCGCTGGGCACCTCCGAAGTGACGCCGCTGGAACTCACTGCAGCCTATGTCCCTTTCGCCAACGGCGGCTACAGGCCCGATATCCATTTCATCACCCGTGTGACCACCACCGAGGGCAACGTTCTCTACGAGAATACCGGCGGTGGAAATCCGCGCGTGGTGCGTGCCGATATCGTCGGCATGATGAATTCGATGATGACTGGGACGGTAGAAACCGGAACCGCAAGGAGGGCAGCCTTCGCCTGGCCGGCAGCAGGAAAAACCGGCACCAGCCAGAACTCCCGCGATGCCTGGTTCATCGGCTACACGGCCAACCTCACCACTGGCGTCTGGTTCGGCAATGATGACGGCTCGCCCATGAAAAAGGTGACGGGTGGTGCGCTGCCTGCCCAAGCCTGGCACGAATTCATGGTGGCAGCTCACGAGGGCGTACCCGTGGCAGCTTTGCCCGGGGCATGGACGTCCGGCGACGCAAAGCCGGTCTTAGATGACCAGCCTACACCCCGCGCCGAGGTTTCGTTGTCGCCTGCTGTCTCGCCCGCAACAAGCGATGCCTGGAGCCTGCAGCGAGGCGACGATCTTCCTACCGCGTCGATCCGTCGGCCGGTGCCGCCGGCCGATGTAGGTGGCCCGGTGCAGAGGCGGCGAACGTCGATCCTCGACATCCTGACGGGCGGCTGATCTGCGACGGGATTTCCTCGTAATGTGCTCCATGCATCGCTAGATGGCGGGCTGGAGAACCATGCATGGCCGAGCTGGATACACGCAAGACGATCATTCTCACCGGCGCGAGCCGGGGTATCGGCCACGCCACAGTGAAGCGCTTTTCGCGGGAGAGTTGGCGGGTCATCCCTGCGCCGGCAACCGACCGGATCGTCGAGACCATCCCGCTACGCAGGCTCGGATCGACGTCCGAGGTGGCCGACATCATTTTTTCCGGTGCTCCTGTCAGTCCTCCTATGTGACCGGTTTGGAAATTCACATCAACGGCGGTCAGCACGTCTGACCGAGCGAACTTTGTCTGCTTTGGCGATGCGACGACCGGCATTTGGTGACGCCGGAAGAATTTTCTGCGCCCATGCGCGTCGGCAGAAAAGCAATTGCTTCGCCTGACCAGCCGCGCCACCCCATTCCTTCAGCATCAGCATCCATGCGCGTACAAATTCCGGCAAATCTCTCGGAACCCCTGCGCCATGACCCAGATATCCACCCGGCTCAACGCATTCCCCGTATTCCTGCGGGTCGAGCGCGAAGTCGTGGTCATTGTTGGCGGCGGCGACGAAGCTCTGGCGAAGGCCAGGCTGCTTGGGCAATCGAGCGCTTTGCTGCGGATCGTGTCCGAAGCACCCGGTGAGGATCTCGTGGAATGGATTGCCACGAACGGTGCTACGCATATCTGCGGGTCCTATCGTCCCGACCATCTCGATGGCGCTGTGCTGGTCTTTGCGGCAACCGGCGATCTGGCCCTCGACAGCAGCGTGGTAGATCATGCCCGTGCCAGAAGAATCCCCGTCAATGCAGTGGACCGTCCGGAACTCTGCGACTTTTTCACGCCGGCACTCGTCAATCGCGCCCCCCTCGCCATTGCCATAGGCACCGAAGGCGCGGGCCCTGTACTGGCGCAGATCGTGCGCGCCAGGATCGATCGCCTGCTTTCGCCGTCTCTTGGCGCGCTGGCGGGACTGGCCAATTCGCTCCGCGACACTGTCGACAGCCTGCTGCCGAAAGGTGGCGAGCGCCGCGGGTTCTGGAATGAGTTTTTCAGCGGCGCACCGGCCCGCGCCCTGGAACTGGGCCAGATGCCGGAAGCCCGCCGGGCCGCCACCCAATTGATTGCTCGCCGCGCTGCGCCTCCGGCCGGACACGTTGCGCTGGTTGGCGCAGGCCCGGGCGCCGAGGATCTGCTCACGCTGCGCGCCCAGCGGCTTTTGATGGATGCCGACGTCATCGTGCATGATGCGCTGGTGCCCGAGACCGTAGTCGCCATGGGGCGTCGTGATGCAGAGCGGTTGCCGGTCGGCAAGCGCAAGGGCTGCCACTCAAAGTCACAGTCCGAAATCAACGCGCTGCTGGTTGCGCTGGCGCATTCAGGAAGGCGGGTGGTACGGCTGAAATCGGGCGACCCGTTAGTGTTCGGCCGCGCAGGCGAGGAAATGCAGGCACTCCGGGATGCAGGCATTTCCTATGAGGTTGTACCAGGCGTCACGGCAGCCTTTGCCGCGGCGGCAGACTTCGAATTGCCGCTCACGTTGCGCGGCGTCTCGTCTTCCATGGTGTTTACCACCGGCCACGATCTGAAGGGCGGCGCGCTGCCCGACTGGGGCAAGCTTGCGATCTCCGGCGCCACCGTTGCCGTCTATATGGGCCGTTCAGTGGCGGCGGACGTTGCGTCGCGGCTCATCGATGCCGGCCTTTCGCCCGACACGGCGGTGGCGGTCGTTGAGAATGCCAGCCTGCCGGATCGCCAGCGTTTCCATGGGACTCTTGCGGACCTGTCTGCCCTGTCGGACCGCACGGATCTGACGGGGCCAGTCATGACGATCATCGGCGATGCGGTTGCCGGAGCCAATTTTAAACACTCCCAGCCGCTCGCAGCACCAAGGCAGCAGGTTCCGGCACAGGCCGAAGGAGCAGTGGCATGAAGGTTCTGACGGCGAACCGACTGGCCGACGGGCAAGCCGTGTGGTTTGCGAAAGACGAAACCTGGGCCGAGACCATCGGCAATGTGAGGGTCGCAAACGACAAGGATGACGAGGCAATACTTCAGTCAATCGGCGAAACGGCCCATGCCAAAAACCTTGTCGTGGACGTGAATCTGATCGATGTCGATCTGGTCTGCGGCAACATAGTCCCGTCGCGCCTGCGCGAGCGCATCCGTGCTGCAGGTCCGACCAACCGTCACGATCTGGGCAAGCAGGCCCAACCCAATGTGAACCGGGCTGCCTAACACAACAGAAAGGGCAAACGCGCCCCGAGAGACGAATATGTATCGATACGACGAGTTCGACCACGATTTTGTCAAGGCCCGCGTCGCTGAGTTTGCCGATCAGGTCGACCGGCGCATGGCCGGCGAGATTACTGAGAATCAATTCAAGCCTTTGAGGCTGATGAATGGCGTTTATCTTCAGTTGCACGCCTACATGTTGCGCGTGGCCATTCCCTACGGCACGCTGAACTCCCGGCAGATGCGCATGCTTGGTCACATCGCGCGCAAATACGACAAGGGTTACGGGCATTTCACCACGCGCCAGAACATTCAATACAATTGGCCGGCGCTGACCGACGTTCCGGCGATCCTTGACGATCTGGCAAGCGTCGAGATGCACGCGATCCAGACCAGCGGAAATTGCATCCGCAATGTGACGGCCGACCATTTCGCTGGTGCCGCCGCCGACGAAGTTGCCGATCCACGCCCTTACGCCGAGATTTTGCGTCAATGGTCTTCGATCCAC